>NZ_QLOE01000004.1 GCF_003264935.1 Methanothermobacter tenebrarum | reverse complement strand
ACCCGATGATTAGCCGCGCCCGAGCGAAGCGAGGGCGCGGGTATTATTATTTTTTTAACACAATCTTGGGAGGTGAATGTTATTGTCAGGTTTTGAAAATTTTCAAAGGGTAACCAAGATTACGGAAATTAAAAATGAGTTAAAGGAATATGACTTTGAAATGAAATTGTTGAAGGATGCTGAATCGTACCTTGCAGTAGCAGGTGATGGCGAAGCACTATACATATTCATGATACTATTACCGTACAAGGAAGAGTTCAAAATACTCAAAAGGCACATTTGGAGGTTCAAGACACTTGCCTACAAATTCAAAGCAAAACCATACCTTGTAACATACAATATAATGACAACGATATACCCATTGCACGCATTAGAAGACGCAGGAAAACACTTCATTTTAGACACGGAAAAATCCAAGGGCCTAATGTTCTCATTCGACACAATAGTATCAAAGCAGTTGCAAGAAAGACTCACAATCTAATTTATTTTTTCCTGGACCTTAAAGAAAGAGAATGCCCCCCTTCTTTAGGGGGGATGCCATTATCTCTTATGTAACAATCTATAGATGTAAATTTGTTACATAAGATTCGTAGAAAACATTAAAAAAAGCTTGTTTTTACATGAACGAGACTTCTGCGCTGTATTGGCTAAGTAATTCGGTGGCTTTTTCTATGGAGTCTTCTGTAAATCTTCCTTTTTTGCTCATGATAAATTCTGGTATTTCTTCAGGTTGTAAAACCGAATAGTGTTCTGTTAGTACCTTGTGGGGCTTTTGGCTTGTTAGTGCAACGATGGCATGTACCCATGGCCTCATATCAATATTATCTGATAGGAAGTCTCTTAGGATTAATGCATTAGCTTTTGCTTGTTTGCCCGGTTTTTTAGTTATTCTTTTTTCTTTTTTAGGATTTAGTGTAGGGCCCTTTTTCAAGTACCATTCGTCTCCTTTTATTATGTATTCGCCTTCATAATTTTTGGTCTCGATTACGAGTATCCCGGTAGGCCCGATAACTACATGATCAATGTTTCCTCTGCTCCCAGGCAATTTCACATCATTAAAAACGACATAGCTTTGCGGTAATGTTTCTAGGTAATGGCTTACTATCTTTTCTCCTTCTAATCCTTTCTTCCAACTGTATCCCTTGCTCTTAGCATATGTGAATGTTAGAATTCCTATCAAAAAGAGCATGCCTATTGCAGATCCCATTATTAGTCCAATGATGCCTATTATGCTCATAACAGCCCCTAAAATTTCTATTAATGTATATTCACGGCTTCTTATTTCAGTGTAACTTCTTCGCAACCTTATAGTCTCTCTTATCGGCTCTTCAGATTCTATTTCTTCATAGTACTCCTCTAGGCTCTCATAATACTTGAGTCTGTTTCCACATTCACAAAATTCGAATATCTCCTCCTCATCTTCAATTTCATAGTAAACGTTACATTTGTCACATATTAAACAAGGCATAACAACCCCCCACCACACTAAAAAATCAACTACAAAAAAATATTCTCGCTTTCCAAATTAATTTATTTTTTCTACAATAGACTATTGTAACATGCCAATAGACTACAATAGACTACCAATAATCTACAATAGACTACAATATTATATTGTAGAATCTACAATAGACTACAATATGAAATTCTTAGAGTCCATGATCAAATGTTATGAGCGCAAATACAAGCGCAATGATCGCCAATACACCACAAAACAATACACCATAAACCTAAGAAAAGATGACGTGGAATGCAGGCTTTTGAATGTGAGGAGAAAGTTTGCATAATCCCAAAAACCCAATTCCAAAAACTTGTAGAGAACCAGGAAAAATACAGGAAAATAGTAGAAGAAAACAGGAAATTAACAAATCAATTAAGCCAATTACAGGCAGACTATGAAAAATTAAAAAATGAACATAAACACCTACAAGAAGTATTCAAAAAAAGAGAAAAGGAAGTCAGCCACCTGCAAAACGAAGTAGAAAGACTACAAAACAGAAGCATAATAGAGATCATCCTAGAAAAACTAACCAAAAGAAAAGCAATAGAAGGGTCCACCAAAGAAAAATAATGTCATCACCTGAACAATTCCGGAGTCAAATTAAGATTTTCAATTGTTTTCATAGCCAATTCAAGATTCTCATGAACTTTCACAACATCTTCAAGAGGGGGGCATTTAGTGGAATTGCTAAAGGTCAAAGAAGAAATGACAGAATTGATAGAAAAGTATGAGGGGATTGATGATAAAAGGAGCTATAGTGAAGCTAATGTAAGGAAAGATTTCATAGACCCCTTCTTTAAAATCCTTGGATGGAATGTCAGAGACTCAAATGAATATAATGCCGAAGAATACGTCCGTGGAAGAGGATATGTGGATATAGCGCTCAAAATAGATAATAGACCTGTTATTTTTGTTGAAGCTAAAAAATTTGGTGCAATCCCCCGAAGAGAACCGCAGACAACACTATATGGTAATGTTACTATCGATTGGACCGATGAAGAAAGGCAAGCTTTGAATTATGCAGGAAGAGACCTTGAGGTGAAATGGGCTGCCTTGACAAATTTTGAAAAGTTCAGGCTATTTAACGCTTATACAGGAGAAGTTGTCCTCGACATTGAAAAACCTGAAGAATACCTTGAAAGAATAGACGACATAATCCTCTTATCCAAGGAGAACGTTAAAGGTGGCGAGATAGACAAGATCCAGGAGAGGATAGAGAGGCCAGATATCGATGAAGAATTCTTGAACTTGATGAGGCAGTGGAGAATGCTCCTTGCAAGGGAAATAAATGAGAAGTTCCCGGAGATGGATTTTGAGGAGATAAACTTTTATGTTCAGAGAATATTGGACAGACTTGTCGTGATAAGGTATGCTGAGGACAAATGGGTCCTTGACAAACCAGACCAACTCAAAAGACTCCTAGATTCTTACAAAGGTACAGATTATGTTGATTTATCATCATTATTGATAGGTTTCTTTGATGGTTTTGACAAGATACACAACACAAAGATCTTCGAAAAAAACGAGAAGATAGACGAGATACTCAAGAGAATCGATGACGGTATACTTGCAAGTATAATAGAAGAGCTTTACATGCAGAATTTCAGAAAATTCAAATCAGACATCCTCGGGAACACCTATGAGGCCTACCTCGCAACCAAACTCAAAGAAGAAGATGGTAAGATAAAGTTGGAGTCAGATGAAGAGGCAAGGAAAGGCATGGGAATATACTACACACCAACACACGTTGTAGAATACATCGTTGAAAACACACTAGGAATTAAACTAGAGAAAATCTGGAAAGAAGTAAGCAGACTACTAGACAATGGAGAATATGATGAGGCCATTAAAAGGTTCAATGGGATCGAGGATATTAAGGTTCTTGACCTTGCATGCGGTTCAGGATCATTCCTAATCAAAGCCTACGACTTCTTCGAAAAATACTACAAGAAATACAAGAAAAAAATAGAAAAAATCAAAGAGAAGATCCGAAAAGAAAACCAGGGCAAACATGTTAAAATAACAGATGCCAACATCCTCAATGAACTAGACAGGCCACTGAAAAATTATAGATGGAAGATATTGAAAAAGAACCTTTATGGTGTCGATTTAGACAAGGCAGCAGCCGAGATAGCCTCAATAAACCTAATGTTAAAAGCCTTGAAAAGAGGGGAAAAACTGCCACTAATCCTCGAAGAAAATATAAAAGTTGGAAACTCCATCATAACAGGAGTCGAAAACAAAAAAGAATTACTAGAGCATGCTAAAGAAATAAAAAGAATGATAAGGTTGAGAGAAAAAATAAAAAGGGAAGAAGACCCGGAAAAGAAGAATAAACTCGAAAAAGAATACAAAAAAATAAGAGAAGACCTAGAAGAGAAAATAAACGAGAATCTTTATGAATATTTCGAAAACCCAAACGAACACAAACCATTCAACTATGAACTCGAATTCCCCGAAGTATTCTATGACAAAGAAGGAAACCTAAAAGAAAACGGAGGCTTCGATGTCATCATTGGAAACCCACCCTACAGGAGACAAGAAAAAATAAAAAACATAAAACCATACCTCAAAGACCAATACGAGACTTATACAGGCACAGCCGACCTCTACACCTACTTCATGGAAAGAAGCCTAAAATTCCTAAACAAAAAAGGACTATTCTCATTCATAACATCCAACAAATACACCAGAGCAAAATATGGCCAGCCAATAAGAAAATGGATCCAAAACAACTTCACAATCAAAAAATACTATGACTACACAGGCACAAAAGTATTCAAAGACGCCACAGTAGACCCCGCCGTGATAGTAATAGAAAACAAACCCCCCACGCGCAAAGACAAAATAAAAGTCAACGAAAGCTTCTACATGCCACAAGAACACCTAGACGAGAAAACATGGACCTTCGAACCAGAAAAAACCTTCAAGATAAAAGAAAAGATAGAAAAGATTGGCAAACCACTAAAAGAATGGAATATAAATATTTACTATGGCATCAAAACAGGTTTTAATGAGGCTTTCATCATCAACGGCCAGAAAAGAAGAGAAATATTAGATGCTTGCAGGACAGAAGACGAGAGAAAAAGAACAGAAAAGATAATCAAACCAGTCTTAAGAGGAAGGGATATAAAGCGTTATTATTATAATTGGAAGGATATTTGGATAATCTTAGCAAAATTTGGTTTTTATAAAGAAGCACATCTTTATCCTTCAATTGTAAAACATTTATCAAAGTACGAAAAAGAGCTGAAAAATAGAGGACAATGCAGATACACCCGCGCTGGTGAAAGTCAAAAGAGTAGAGATTATCCAGGCCAACACCATTGGTTGGAATTGGATAATAACCCAACAGAAGAATATTTACAAGAATTTGAAAAGGAAAAAATCGTATGGCAAAGAATAACACAGCGATTTTCGTTTTCTTTAGTTCCAAAGGGCTTATATGCCTTAGATTCAATGGCTTTTATGACAAATGCTAATATCAAGTTTTTAGTTGGGGTTTTAAATTCAAAATTAGTAGATTTTTATGTTAGAACTTATGTTCATCAATACGGAGACAAGGGATTTTTACTTTCAAACCAATATGTTGAACGTATTCCCGTTCCCCCCATTACAAAAGAAAATAAAAACCTTGTGGAGAAGATAGAAGGTTTTGTTGATCAGATTTTGGTTTTGAATAAGCAAAGGCAATTTCTTATTAAATCTTTTAGGGCTCTTGTTGAAAATATAGGCCAGGGTAGGATGAATAGTCCTCTAGGCCAATATCTCAAACCCAAGAATGCTCCTGATTATTCTATCAACTTGGTTGAAACGAAGAGGTTAATAGATGATGAAAAGGTGGGCCTTCCAAGATTTTATAAGGTTAAGGGTTATGGAGATTCTCTGATAATTTCTGTAGGTTATGATGACGGTCTAGTAGAAGATGTGATACAAATAGTCTTTGAAGATCCCGTGATAAAGGAGTTTTTCCATTTTGCAATAGCATCTGCTGTGGAGGGTAAAAAGAAGGCCTACAGGAGCCAGAAAAAGATCCTTGAAACCCTACTAGAAGACATAAAAGTTCCAAGGTCCACAAGAAACAAAAAAAGAGACGTTGAGAACATAAAAGCCTTGATGGAAATCCTCAAAAAAGAATACGAGAAAAAAGATTTCAAAGATTCACCTGCTAAAACCATGAGTCTGCAAGTACTAGATGATAAAATCAGAGAAGTTGACGAGAAAATAGACGAGCTTGTCTATAAGCTTTATGGTTTCAGTGAAAGTGAAAAGGAGGAAATAGAAAAGAAGTTACTTTAATTCAGCCATGGATAATGAGTTCCACGGATAGCTAATTTTAGATCATCTTCTTGGGTACTTTCAATGATTTCCACGATTTCTTCCACGCCTAGGGTTTTTAGTAGGCAAGCTCTTAATATCAATTTAAGTAATTCATTTTCGAAGAGGTAATTATTAGAGCATATTGTGGGGTATACCTTGTCTTCGTCTTTAAATTTATGGGGACATCTAAGTTCCTTATTCAGTTTCCCGCCATGTGCTATCAAATGTCTTGTATAAGTTGCAGCCTTGAAAAAAATACATATAAAGTTAGCAAAGTCCTTATCCTTGACATTGTTAAGTAAATTTTCCTTATTATCTCCAAATCCTCCCAATGCTTTTTCTATTTTATCTTCTGGAATCTTGTCATAATATTCTCTGGGTCTATTTAATCCGAGTGTTTTTTTCTTCTCCAATAAGGATTTCAGCGATTCTTTCTTCTTTTAATCTTGTGATTTCCAACAGACATGCCCTAAATATTAAACGTAATAGCTCATTTGCCTTGATAAACTCTTCAGGTTTTTCAAATACATGCTTCTTCCTTGAAGGATGTGCTATTGAAGCATGTGCTATTGCATTCCTTGTATCCTTTGCGCGTTCGAAAAATTTGTCTAAGAATTGTTCATAATCGCCGTTCCAAAGTTCTTCCAAGCCTTCTTTAAGCTCCTCTCCAAATCGATCAAAAACTCTTTCATAAACAATACCAATTTTATCCTTCGTCCTCTTTAACTTTTCAAGTATGTATACATTCTCTTTGGGGAATTGTTCGTCATGCCAACGTTCAAGCCCGGCCACGTACATAAAAAGCTGTAGCTTGGCATGATTTACAAAAAATGAAGCATCAATGTAAAAAGATAAAAGATCGTCCCATTTTTCCCATTTTTTGGAAAAAGAGTCAAAAATGGATTTAATTTCATCATCCTTAATAATTTGACATACATCAAAAATTTTCCATCTATCCGTTGGTTCTATTGGTTTAGGAAATCTACCATAAACTTCAACCTCTTTACTGTCTATTTCTCCCACAAAATTCAGGTGTAGATAGGTGTGTCGAATAAAATAGAAAGCACTTCTTGGATATTACGTATAATCTTTGTAGATTCTTGTAGGTTCATTGGTTTTGAAGTAATCAGTTTAATTGAAATCTTTTTCTCTGAAAATGAGATCGAGATTGTATGACCATTAAATGGCACCTTTATAGGCTCCATTTCACACTGAATATTTGGAATTATTGTTTCTAGCCAGTCAAATTTAATTTCCTCTTCTCTAAATGCGCCTCCTACAATCATAAACTTAGGTGACAGCTCCTCTATTTTTACTTCCATTAATTGCGTTTCTCCTAGAAGGCACTGAACGTATGGAATATGAGAATCGAGAAGTGTAACTATAGTGTCTTTATGTTTTGCATACAACACATTGACGAAACGGTCATCAAAAACGCTTTTAAAAGAGATATTCTTTTTATCTATGGGCCCGGAAAAGGTTTTATTGCATATGCTCCATTTAGCTTTATAATCAGTCCATGATTGGGAATGTTTTTTCAGTTTTTTAGACAATCTTTTTTCACATTCTTCGACGACCTTTTCTGCTATATTTAGTCCTTTTTTAGAAATGTCAAGAATATTTCTTCTTCCATCTTTTGTACAGAATATCATCCACACTTTGTCTTCATCATTTTCTCTCTTTAAATGTCTTTTTTGTTTAGAAATTTCTTCCTCATTAAAATTGCCAGATACCTCATATGTTCCAAACATGGTAGAAAATGTAATTCTATAAGTGCATTTTTCTTTTAGAGCGAGCGAGTCTTCCATTTCTACTTTAATTTTAAGATCATCAGGAAATCTCCTATGAACTACCAAATTCCTTAAGTCCGCCAAGACATCTTTAACTTCTTTTTCATCCTTTTCTAAATTATTAAAAACCTTTTTTACAATTTCATCTCTGAATTTCTTAACTTCTTCCTTTCTGTAATATTTCTTGAGTTCTCCATAGATTTCATTTGCTAAAAAATAAGATTTGTCGTTGACAATTGACTTCCATGCAGAAACAAATGCGCTGAAATTAAAAAAGAAGAGATTTCCTTTATGGTCCTCTGATGCCTTTTTCATACATTTATAGAAATGTTTGGCTTCTTCAAGCTTAAGACGTGTGTGAGGCAGCAATTCCATTTTTTCACCTTGAAATTTAGTCTCCCAAGCTAATCTACTGGGAATACAATTTCTGTTACAAATTTACTCTCCCTCATTTTTTTGACTTGTAATGATTGTAATAAAATACTCTCCCAACATTTAATATTTAGTGAATTAATTTTTCATAAAAGTGATGGTTTGATTTCTGTTAGTGTGTGGATTTCGTCTGTAAACATAGGCTATATCTCCCCTGCCTATAGTGATAAGCAGTGGATTTCGATTTGTAACAGGAATGTACCCCCACCACGTGACAGACACTAAATTTCGATTTGAAAGTGGGTTTCGCAAGGCGAATATTATATATCTTATGTAACAGTAAAATATATATATAATATATATAATAATTACATAAGATATTTTCTACAAGCTTTAAATCAAAAACTATCATTCTATTTGCATTTTATTGGCATGAAATAGAATCTTCATTTTTTATTTGTTTTTTTATCTTAGTTTACAAGTTTTTCAAGTCGAAATTTGGTGTGTGTATCCCATGGTCATGTAATTTTTCAAGTCGAAATCTACTCCCTTTTATGCACCCCCCACTTTTTACATCTTTTTTTACAAGTCGAAGTTTAGTGTCTCCTTCATGGGTGGAATCCTATCTGAAATTTAGTAATACTTGTTTTCAAATCGAAACATATATAGAAAATCGCCTTGCCAATGCCAAGGAATCTACCAAGCCACCCCATTCAAATTAGAAGTTTATCAAAAATAAAAGTTTTTAGGCGGAGGGACTCCACTATCATCACCTTTTAAAAACTTGTGAGAATCTTCACAACAAACTTTTTTTTTAAGTGAAATCTAGCTTTGCATTAAGGGGGTGTGATTTATGCGGAGTTTCGCCCCGCTATTCTTATTGGCTGCGATAATGATGTCCATTGTCGGCATGGCCTATTACCAGCCAGTAACAGCACAAGCATCAGAATCAACTACACAAACTTTACAAGCCAATGTTTCTGATACAATCGCAATTACAGCTACATGGGCTGGCACTGAAAATGGTACAATAAATTTAGGTAACGTTCCTGCAGACAACTTCGAAAGAAGCTGGGAAGGTGGAGACACTGCTGAACAGGTCCACACATATTCTAACGTGGCCATAGACCTCTATGTAAGGGCTGCAGGCGACTTGACAAAGGGTGCCGATAAAATAGCATTAGATAACCTTAAATATGATGGTTATGCTAATGACACACTTCAAAAAACCGCCTTTGATACTACCTATGCGCTTGTAAAAGCAGGTTGGGGTCCACCATCACAAGGAGCACACCTTACAGTGCCTGTTGACCTCTTCTTGACTGTGCCATTTGCAACGCCACCAGGAGTTTACACGACAACGATATACCATGCAGCTGTCCAGGCAGGTGGAACAGAACCAACAACACCATAAAATTTATAATTTCCCATTTTCTTATTTTATTTTTTGAGGTGAAAAAGGGATGAGAAGGGCAATTATAACTTTAATATTATTGGTGTTTTTCTTGTCCTCTGTTTCTGCTGTGAATTTGCTAGTTTCACCCACGCGATTCGAAATAAAAAATACTACACATTTCTCTGGGAAAGTTACAGTGGAAAATTTTGGGAATGAGACAATAGATGTCACCGTTGACAAGAAAAGGATCTTGAAGGATAAAACACACCTACTACTTGTTGACGGCGGCGCCTCTGACTGGATAAAAATCAAAGAGACAAAATTCACTCTAAGACCAAAGGAACATAAGGATGTCCATTTTGAGGTGAATGTACCCTCAAATTACAATTACAGGGACTCTGTAGGAGCTTTGGTTATAAGGGCAACTCCAAAGTCGACTCCCCAAGCTAAAGGTGGCGGGACACAATTTGTTATAATGCAAGGCGCAGAGGTCATAGTTCCTATCGTCATCGGGTTGCCAGGGCCCATCAAAGAATCTCTTAAACTCGAAAAATTCAAAGTCCCACTTATAATTATAACACCATTACCTGGAGAATTCCGGTATACACTTAAAAATACTGGTAACACCTACCAGAACTTCACAGGGACAATAACTTTAAAAGGATGGTTCACCAACGCTAAAATCAACTCTAAAGGAGGAGTCTATCCCGGAGATGAATATACTGATGTTGTCACATGGCGGCCTGGCCTATGGGATCTTGGAATATACCATGCAGATGCAAAGATAGAATATGGAATATATAATCCGCAAAGGCCGCTTGAAACCACAAGCCAGGTTATAGTGATACCAGGATGGCTTATAGTATTGATAATCTTGTTGATTGTTTGGAGATTCCTCAAAGGAAAGAAAATGCCAATAAAAATCAAAATAGAAAGGGAACAATAGAGGAGTAGTATCCAGTGAAGTAGTTTGTAGGGCAACTTTTCAAAGTTTTCCTTTAAATCATCGTCCCTCCAAAAAAGGTGTGCGCTCATCATAGGTATGGTTAGACACTTTTCCAGTTTGATTTTAATCAAGATTACACACAGGGTAGGAAAATGATTAGGAGCCAGAACCCCGCCGAAAATGGATTCGATTAAGAAAAGTTTGTGTAATCTTCGTGGTCTAAAAATATAAATTAGGGAAGAGGCATACATGCCCCGACTGCCCATCTAATCTTAGAAGATGGGAAGATTTTTAGTATTGAGATCTCGCGAGAAAGATATTGTGAGCAAAGAAATTTTTGGATTTTGCTGTGAGGCCCATTAAACGGTTTAAGTTATAATGAGCGTTGGAGGGGGTTTCAGGACATTGAAAACCCGATAAGTTTCCCCATAACATAATGTGAAAGCTTTATTTTCTCCTGTTTGCAAAATCCCCTTTCTGAAATAAGATATGCAAGTTGGATAAGGACTTAAATATCATGCACTAATAAAGTGAGTGTGTGAATTTCGCTTGTAAACAGGAATGTAGCCTTCAGCATTTTAATACTTAGTTGATTGATTTTTCATAAAATGTGTAGTTTGATTTCTGTTAGTGTGTGGATTTCGTCTGTAAACTTGAATTCTATATATTTAGGGTAATTGAAAGAGTTAGGGAGGAGTAGAATCTTCTTCTTTTTTTCAAACCTGGTTTAAGGCCTCCTTACAAAAACATTGTTTTTTTTTTCACAACCTTTTGTACGGGTTTAGTATGGGACTATGCGCTACACCCTGGGAGATCAGTTCTTCACTCTCAAGGATTTTATAGTGTCTTTCGCCACATTTTTACACTCGGTGTCAAAGTCACATTGAATTTCGAGGACTCTGCCATCCTTTTCGAAAACATAAATAGTCTGGTCTACTTGATCTGACCAAAATTCAGTATATTGCACATCTCCAAGAATTCCTTCATCTGTTATACGATAACCAGCAAAACCCAGTATATCTCGTTTAAGATCTTCTAATGATTATAAAAGAATCTATAGCCTCTGAAAGGTTGAAAATTTGCCCAAACTGTGGAATTAAAAACCTTGAAGCTGCAAGATTTTGCATAGAATGCAACCAGCAAATAGACAAAACAACACACGAAAAACTACAAGGAGCCCCCAAAGAAAAAATAAATGCGAAACGAATAATTACTCCATTTACCGAATAACCGAAACCATCAGGGTTTTATTTTTTTATTACATCATCCATTCTCATATTCCAATTTTATCCAGTAAACGCCCTGATGATAATTCTACTAGCACTATTAAACGACGCGCCCATCATGACAATCGCCTACGATAATGTAAAATATTCAAATAAACCAGAAAAATGGAATCTGAAAACCATATTAAGCATAGCCACATTCCTTGGAATTTTAGGCGTTATAGAATCCTTTTTCGTGCTTTATTTAGGGATTAGAATATTACAATTATCCCTCCCAGTCCTCCAATCCTTCATATATCTCAAACTCTCTGTCGCCGGCCATTTAACAGTGTTCATGGCAAGGACAAGAGGCCATTTCTGGGAGATCAGACCAGCACCACAACTTTTCATCGCCCATTGTAGCTACTCAACTTATTGCAACCTTGATCACAGTTTATGCCACCTGCCATGGGCTGGCTTTTAGCAGGCATAATTTGGGCCGAAGCTTTAACAGCATTTTTCATAATAGATGCCATAAAAGCCCGTAATGATGTTCTTTAGACATGTTATGTGAATACGTTTTCTGTGTATTCTGCAAAGTCCCTGCCACAAGAATTACAATGGTAATAATAATACCAGTAGTCTCCTACTGGTCCTGTCCCGGTCTGATAGGTGTCAGTGGAGCCGCAGAAGGGACATATTGGGTGTGCTTCACCTACATGAATTAGATACCCTGATGGGAATGTCACAAGATCCTCTTTATCCTGGTTAGTATTGTTTAGATTACTTGTAGTTTTGTTAGGGTTATTCGTGATTGTTGTATTTTTTGTGGTTTTGGATGGGAGGATTGGTTTTTCTTGGAGGAGTGGTCCTGTGGTGAATCCTAGGGCTGTTGCTAGGACAAAACAGGCTACAAAAAGGGCTTTTGTTGTTTTGTCCATAAATTCACCTTTTATTTTTTTGTCAAGAGATGAATTTTAGGCGGCGCATCCCCAAACCTTATAAAACAATATTTTCCTGTAACAGTCCACACTTATTATTTACATTATTTGTAAGATTTCGATCAAAGTTAAATCTTGCCTTACCAGAATGTTTAGACACTAAATTTCGATTTGTAATGAATGATATACCTTTCCAGGATTTAATATTTAGTGGGTTGATTTTTCGGGGTGTGAGAGTAAATTTCGATTTGTAACAGGAATGTATCCCCAGGTTTAGCCTGGGAGACTAAAAGTTATATATTAGGTTTACATATGGTACCATCTAAGCCTCTCTAATTTGATGATGCTCTTTTGGAGGGAGTTTGTGTTAGGTGCAGGTAAAGTAATTGCAGGATTAGTTTTACTTGCCATTATCGCATATGGATTATATACTATTTCGAATCCTGGTACAACCACATTTTCAGGAGACTATATTTCCTTCGAATACCAAAAAGACTTGAATGTCACAATCCACGATGTTGATCTTGCTGAAAGTTCTTGAATCTGTTGTGCTTAAGGATAAGGAAGGAAAACACATGGTAAGTTTTTTTTTCTAAGAATGTTCCATTAGAGGATGTTGAATATAATGTTTCTTCTTGGACTCTTGGTGTAGCAGATAAGGGGAACCTTGGTGATGTGGAGTATACTCAATATTATTTAGATGAACCCCCTTTATATCTATGTCTTTGTGAAGGGTGGCAGGGTCTTTTTAGTCACGTGTAATCTCCTTTCCGATGGGGTTGCAGATGATAATTATAAAATCGTTAAAAATAAAGAAGTGAACTTTTTTAGAAATTTAGGCAGATGGGGGCAATGTTTTCGTCCCTATTCCTACCTTTTGATGAAGTTCCCCCCTAAGCGTTCCCATAACAAGCTAGACCACCTGATATTTGCATGAAGCTATGTGAAGTTGAAAAACTACAAAAAAACAGGGACATATTACAGATCATCCTGGAACTGACCAAGAGAAAAGCAATAGAAGCACCATTATTCTTCCCCCGCCTATTCCAATTTTTTTCTTGGTCATAATCTCCTTTAATGAGTTCTATCTCTGCTTCTATCCTCAGTCATTTCATCATAGTATTTCTTCTTTGGATCTCTACTTCTTCTCCTTCTTTAGTTGGTTCGAGGAGTCTGTGATATTTCAGGCCCTGTAGGGTTGATTTCATCCATCCTGATAGTATCTTTCCTTTCCTCGGATCCCGGACACGCGCGATGACAACCATCATCGGCTAGAAAAGGATAATATACCCCAATGGATTTTTTAAAATCCTCTATCCCAGTAGTTAGAAGGTTATCATCCTTCTATGACATTACTACAACCCCATTTTAAAAATTTATTGTCTCTGGTAGTTCTCCCGTGGTATTGTAATATGTTAAGATTTTCGTATAGATCCTCAAAGCCGTTTCAGGGGATAAATCAGGGACTCCAGGTGTTGTGATGCCGATAAAGTTAGGTGCACTTGCATAGTTGTCCATCCAATTATAGGTTCTCTGGGCCATGTCAAGATATTCGGCTTTTGTAAGCATTCCAGATTCGACATATCCATAGGGGTTGTTTGGGGGGGTGAATTCTCTTATAGGGATGTTGCCAGTTTCACCATTATGTATCATTACAATGGCTCTTGAGAATATATAGAGACATTGCCATTTATCGAGTGTGACGCCTTTATATGTGACTGAATCGAAGTTGTATCCTGATCTTTCTATTTCAGCAGCAAGACTTGGGACCTCTGATAGTGGGAATCCTTCCTCGATATTTACTGGAACATCTTCTCTGATCTGTGATTTTGATATGATCCCAGCGGCCACTCCTATTATGCCTACGAGTATCAGGGCGACGACTAATATGATAATGTTCTTGTCCGCGCCCTCTTGGAATCTATTACCACATTTTACGCAATACTTTGCGTCAAGGTCGTTCTCGTATCCGCATTTGTCACATTTCAACACTAAACCCCTCTCATAGGAGTCTCTTTATGCAAGATCCGAGGGATCCTCCAACAGCCCCGCTGGATAGGGTGCCTAACACGAATATTATCCCATTAACAATTAAACCTGGAAATTCAGGGTTTCCAGCCTCTGTAGCCGCTGATAGCCCCCATATTGTTTTAATCGCGTTTACAATGAATGTTAGGGATAATAGTGCCAATCCAAAGAGGAATCCGAAGATAATTAATATGCTCAGGCCAAGGAATAGACCGTTGATAAAGCCATCCATGGTATCTGAACGTCCTAATCCCGCGACTAGTCCGCCGGCAAATCCGACAATTATAAAAATGAGAATTACTAAAGGAATCCAAGTAAATTCTGTTACTGTGATGCCGGCGGCAAGTAAGAATAGAGAGGACAATATCAGGACAAGAACAGAAACTATTAAACCGGTGAATAAGCTTGCAATGTTTATCTTATCATCTAATGCCTCGAAGAATCCCCTAAATCTTCTACCACACTCTTTGCAGAATTCTGCATCTTCTTCATTTTCACATCCGCAACTTGGACACTTCATATTAAACCACCAAAGGTATTAAATGTTGAATTTCTGAGGGTTATTATATTCAAGTGCCAATGGTAATGTTTCTTTTACGAGATCATCTTCTGTCACTGGTTCTCTGAAGATGGATATTTAATAACACAGCTAATAGTATCTAGATCCTATCAATCTCCCGGTCATTCCTTCATCTACTCATCCCTCCAAATTAATTCATTATTTGTTTGTTTATTTTTTTATCATTTATTTTTCTATTGTAATATTTGGTTTCTATTCGATCATAAATTCTAATTGGTGGTAGAATATCATCTCCGGATCTTATACCGAATAAATAGGCTAGTATTTCTTGGATAATTTGACCAATAACGTTCCTGAAATTTTAGGAGAATATAAGTGACTTTCTTTGAACGGGAAGAAAGAGGATGTAAAGGTTTTCTCATCACCCCCACCAATTAGTCTTTATACTGTCTAATGGGTTAAAATCAGGCCAAAATGGGATTGAAATAAAGGGCTGGTAAAATTACCTACCAACTCGAAAAGGTGGGGTGTGGAAAACCCAACTGTGAAAAATGTCCATATGGTCTATACTGGTATGGATACAAAAGGGTGGGCGGCAAACTTGTAAGTTTCTATGTCGGCAAAGAACTCCCCAAAAGAAACAAAAAAAGGAAGATAAGAGGATCATCCAAGGGCTCTGACGATTTCGCCAGTATAAGGATCTACAGTAGCTCCTCCGATAGCACCATATTCTGGATGCTTTGAATCATATACTGTCACTTGATAATACCTTCCATCATAGTATACGTCATAGTAGCAGTTCTCAGTACCATAGGCTGAAACAATGTCAATAGCCTCTTCTGGTGAGATCATACCACTAGAACCACCAGAACTTTTGGTCGGGTTGGTTTTGTTAGCATTATTTACATTACTTGTAGTTTTGTTAGGATTACTCGTGATTGTTGTATTTTTTGTGGTTTTGGATGGGAGGATTGGTTTTTCTTGGAGTAGGAGTCCTGTGGTGAATCCTAGGGCTCCGACTAAAACAAGGCAGACTATGAAAAGGGCTTTTGTTGTTTTGTCCATAAATTCACCTTTATTTTTTTGTCAAGAGATGAATTTTAAGCGGCTTTGTGGAAACCAATTCATGGAGGAAAAATATAATTAGCATTTTGAATTATCATCTTTCTAATATATAATAGTTACATAAGATATCCTCTACAAAACTCTAAATCAAAAAAATGATGTCTTATTTACATTTTTGACATGAAATGAGACTTTTAGTTTTTATTTGATTTTTTCTTGTTATTTGTTTGTCTTAGAAGGTGTTCAACTCGAAACTTTAGAAAGTGTTTTGGCTGGAGGGTTCTTGTTGTCCGATTTGGATGTCTTTCAAGAAGTCTAGGTTCATTTTAACAGTTCTCTTTTTATTTTTTCGAACTCTTCCTTTGTTATCGCGCCGATATCCAATAATTCCTTGGCTTTTTTGATTTCATCGACTACACTTACAGTGGCCGTCCCAGTGGAAATTTTAGTTTTTAATTCTTCTATTTTTTCTTTTATTTTTAATGCGATTTTGTAGTCATTTTTTTGGGCGAAAGTCACTGTGTTTTCATCTATTCTTGCTTTGAACGCTCCACTAGTTTTTTCTATACCTCCTGGTAAGGTTAGTTGGATGTATCCAACTGTAATTCCTGGTTTTTTCACTTCAACACCGGTAATATCTTGTAAGTATATCGTTTTATCTCCTGCAGTAAAAGTTCCATAAAATAATTTTGCTCCAAAACCTAGGCGTTTAATCTCGACCCTATTTTCATATAATTTAAGTTTACCATTCAAACCATTTAAAACATAAATTGGAGGCTCTCTTATTTCGCCCAATTCAAGTATCTCTTCAACTTCATCCAAATACCTCGAACTAATGCGATATCCCTTTATTTTACCATTATACTTAAAACTCAAGTGTGAGGATGTCCTTCCAACTTCAATGTTTTCCATCTTTCCCCGCTCGTACACTTTCACTTTCCCAGTTCTTTTACCAGACCACAAACTTCTCTTATACACTATCAGAGTATTTGGAGTTACTTCAATATCATGCCCGCCACTATCCCCTTCAAAGTATGCAATAGTCTCTTTTAAATCTTTGCCACACTTCATACAAAAATTAGCATCTTCTGAATTCTCGAACTCACATTTAGGGCAGGTTTTCCCAAACATAAAAGAACCCCACACACAATTACATCTTTTTATTTTTGAATGACTTCAAAATATCTTTTTTGTCATGCCAATCTTAACATTTGTATTTTGCCATGAAAATTGTGTTACATAAGATTTTTTCAGAGAGGGCCTTGTCAAAATGTTGACCTCAGACACCAAATTTCGATTTGTAATGGGAATGTACCCCCCACATTTTAATACATACTGTTTTTCATGAAAGTGGTGGTTTGATTTCTGTTAGTGTGTGCGTCTGTAAACTGAATTCTAGGCCATGGTATGTGAACTTGTTTTGTAGTTGGGATATTTTTGAAAATCATTTATATAAATTAGTGTATTAAAATTTTTCTTTTTTGGAATAAAGTTTAATAAAAATTTTAAATTGGATATTAAGCGCGTAGTTTTTATATTATTGTGATTGCTTATCTATGATTTGGGGTCTGTATGAGATCAGGTGCCCATAAAAGAATTGCCGCATATATAGGGCATATCTGCGGTCTTGATACCCAGGAGATGAAGAGGGGTAGTATATACCCTGATAAGGTGGCCACAAGTTTGTATCGTTCTAACAATCCTTATAGGATAGATCTTGGTTATCCACACCATAAAGATACCGTAAAAAGATTGAGAAATCTAATATTGCAGTTGAGAAAGGACAGAATAAAAGGAAGAATTGATCCTTTTTATTTAGGCGTCTTAACCCATTTTATAGCGGACAAGTGGTGTTATCCCTCTGATAGAGGAGATCTCCATCAAGAATTTGAAAAACGGCTAGAAGATGTTAAAATTGACTCGAAATGGGCTCATGTAGGTATAATGGACGCCAGCATCCTTGATACCATACCATACAATTACCCTTTCCGGGATGGGAGGGAACCTTCAGAGTCCGAGGCTATGAAGGGAGCTTTTCAGGAATCTCTTACCGCCGTGAAATCAATAATAAGTGACATTTATCCACCACAAGAATATTATGATTATTATATCGAATCAAAGAAATCAATCAAGGAAAACAGTACATTATATTGGCTTTTAACTTACCTACACCCACTCTTTTTATTAACATTCATCTTACAAATTGATATTTTAGCTGAAAACGATCCCGTCAAAAGGTATATTAAGATAAAAGAGAGAAGCGCCATTACAAATCTTTTCCTAGGCATCTTCGGATGCATTATCGCCCTGGGCTCCCCAATCTTCTGGCTTTCCATACTACCACTAATAGGATACTTCATAGCACAGAAAATCAAAATCAACGACAAATTAATAAAAAACATCGACTGGTACACTTGGAACTATCCCACAACACACACTATAAAATACACTTGGAACTATCCCACAACACACACTATAAAATACACTTGGAACTATCCCACAACACACACTATAAAAGAATCCATAGCCTCCGAAAGGTTGAAAATTTGCCCAAAATGCGGATATAAAAACTTGGAAGATGCTATCTTCTGCCAAAATTGCGGGACTAAATTAAAATCACAAAGAACATGCCCAGAATGCGGAACACCCAACACACAGAATGCCAAATTCTGCCAAAATTGTGGCAAGAAACTCGAAATAAACAGAAAAGAAATCAAAGTAAGTAACGAAAATACCAATTTAAAAACCCGCCAAGCACTTAAAACACTCACTAACTCCCTAAAAGATAAAGACTGGCGTGTCCGCTTTAGAGCAGCCTGGGCCCTTGGAGAGTTAAATGATCCCCGAGCATTTGAACCACTTATCGAAGCACTGAAGGATAAAAACGAGAAGGTCCGCAAGGCAGCATTCGCAGCCCTTGAGAACCTTGAGAAGATAAATCCGGAATGGAGAGATACAGAGGAGGCAAAAAGGGCAGTTACCAAGAACATTGAAGCACTGAAGGATGAAGAAGGGCTTGTCCGCGGGTCAGCAGCCCAGGCCCTTAGAATGTTAAAGGATCCTCGAGCAGTTGAACCCCTCATCGAAACACTGAAGGATAAAAACTTGAGTGTCCGCTTTGCAGCAGCCGCAGCCCTTGGGGAGTTAGGGGATCCTCGAGCGGTTGAGCTTCTTATTGAAGCACTGAAGGATAAGGACTTGCGTGTCCGCTTTGAAGCAGCCTTAGCCCTTGGAGTGTCAGAGGATCCCCGAGCAGTTGGACCACTTATCGAAGCAGCACTGAAGGATGAAGAAGGGCTTGTCCGAGCGGCAGCAGCTTGGGCCCTTCGGAGGATGGATCCTGAAGGGAAAGTTTTTAAATTTATTTAAAAGGGATTTGAAGGTGATATGACTGAATAGGAAGAATGCGGTTATTGACAATTTTTAGTGTAGGGATAGTATCAGCCCTAGAAAACATGATGATATACAAATAATAGATCTCGAAAGCAAGGTTATGGAGCTGAAATGGAAGTCACGGATTTTGATCCGGCTATCAAATACTGCAACAAAGCGATATATCTAGACCCCGAGAATGCGATGCATGGTCAACCAGGAAGCATACTCTCTTCCATCGGAAAAAATGAAGAAGCACTTAAATGTATTGACAAAGCTTTAAAAATTGACCCAGATAACGGCGAAATATGGGCCAGCAAGGAATGGTATTCGCATTTAACGGAAACTTCGAAGAAGCCTGGGAATGTATCAATAAAGCCATGGAATTAGATCCAGAAAATAGTAATATATGGTTATCTAAAGCAACCGTTTATTACAAACTTGGAAACTACCAAGAAGCTATTAAATGCTGCGACAAGACCATAGAACTATCAGATCGCGATGAAGATGTAGCCTCTGCATTATATTATAAAGGGGTTGTATTGGCGGATACTGGAGCATCCGAAGAAGCTATCAAATGTTTCGAAAAAGTTTTAGAAATCATACCCCCAGATCCATTCGCCCAAGAGAAAATATTAAAGGGAGATTAAAAAGATCCAAGATGGGCTCAAAAAGAAGAGTCAGAAAAATTATTACCTTGAAATTTAGTGAGCTTGGTGATAGTTTGGAAAAAAGCTTACATCACCTGGTTGAGAAGTTTTTGGTTGGAGATAAGGCTTGTTTTCCCGAATATGTTAGAAGTGAGCTTTCAATTGAAAAGTTTAGGGTGAATGTTTTTTGGAGTTTCTAAAAAAAGGAAAAATGATAAGATCATTTATCTTTTGAGGGTAAAAGGAATTTTCCAATTTTGCTATGAATACTTAAAATCATCCAGGAGATTGTGTAGGATTTTATAGAGGCATATGAAAGTCTATTTTCAAACAAAGAGATTTTTTCAACGTGTCTAGTCTTGCAAGGATTACAAATTCTAAAGCTGGGTTGCTGTCTCCTATTTTAATCAAATGGTGTTTCACTCAAAATGCGAGATCTTCGTCTGATAAATTTATTGCGTTTATATGTTCGTCTTTAAAATTTCACTACATACAACAACATCTGCTTTTATACCAGCCATGTATGTTATGGGTTGTCCTAGATGGGGTGTGATCGGTAGTTCCAAACTGATTTTTAATTGCAATTTTCCTTTCAGTTCTAGGTTCTATTGCTAGGATATCTCTATGAGTTCCTATTGGAACTTCAGTTTCTGCATCTGTGAGTTCTATGCCAATCACATCTCCTAAGAGCTCAATATTTTCTTGTAAACCAGGGTGTGAAATCTTCATCTTCTTTTGGAAAAAACTTTCTCAGAGGTATTTCGCTTATTTGGCGAAAATATTTTTTTATTTCCCATATTCACCTACTATACATACAAATTGCACTTTAACCCCCTAAAAAATAGAAGGTTGTTAAAATTTTTCAATTTAATATAGGTATTGATTATATATTATTATGGTGATTGGTGTGAAGAATAATTATCCTCAACTCAGCGTATTATCAGATGAGGATGAAATAAAAGAAGCCCAGGAAAGGTTATTCAGTATTTTGACAAGTAGAGCAGATAAGACAGTTCATGGCGGGGCAGGTTTTCAGGGCGGCGTTAAGAAGGGAAAAATTTATTGGATTTCAGATCTCAAGATTTGGTATATGTATCGATTCATTGAAGGAAGTCGCCATTGGAATGGTTTTGGGACAGAAGAACCAGAAGAAGGAAAAAATCATACAATGATCTGTCAGATAAATTCACCACCTAAAGGTATAATACGCATTATTGGCGGGGCATTCGCTAAAGACCCATCAGGAAATTATTATTTGATACATAGGGGGAATATTGGTGGAAACTATAATAAAAAAATGTTTATGGAAAATTATAGAGGTAAGTGGACAACTGTAATTGATGGTGATCGTGAAACAGATGTTGTGGTAATAGGTCGCCTTGATGATTCACTCCCAGAAAAAGTAAGAGATTTTGTATATGAGGTTCAAAGAATAAAAACTGTAACCTCATTAAAGTTTAAAGACATGATCAGAGAAGTCTTAGATGAGTATTTATCCGCAAAGAAAGAAGATTTTGCGAATCATCCTATGGCTCAATTACTACGCCGCAAAATACCACAAGAAATAAATAGAATACTAGAAAGTGAAAGTTATATTATAAAAGGATCTGCTGGACAAGGAACCTGGGCTAAAATACCATGGATTGTCATAATGGACCATGAAATAACAGAAAATCCCAAAAACGGTTATTATATTGCATATCTTTTCAAGGAGAACATGGAAGGTGTCTATCTCACACTCATGCAAGGAGTTGAAAATGTTAAAAATGAATATGGTAAAGATGCTAGCAAGATTTTAAGAGATTGCGCATCGAAAATCAGAGCTCAAATTGAGTGTGAAGATTGCCTAAAGGAAATATCACTCACCGAAGATGCAGGTCATCCATATGAAGATGCGATCATCTATGCTACATATTATCCAAGGGATGATCTTCCTGAAAATGATAGACTTGTCTCCGACCTTAAAAAGTTTTCGAAAATTTATAAAGAGCTTAAATCTCTGCCTATTGGTTCCTTTTATGATTTCATCGAATCTAAGGGTTTTTATTTTGAGCCCGAGATTGTTGAGGATTTCCTTCTTTCAATTAAAGTTAAACCTTTTGTTATTTTGACTGGTAATAGCGGGACTGGTAAGACTAAACTTGCTCAGTTGTATGGTGAATACATATCCGATGGTGAGAAAAGATACCTTATGGTTCCAGTGGGTGCTAATTGGACCGAAAAGAGGCATATTTTCGGTTACTTGAATATAATGACTGGGGAGTATCAGAGCACTCCTGCACTTGATTTTATAATGAAAGCAAGAGGAGATCCTGATAATCCTTATCTTTTGATTTTGGATGAGATGAATTTGTCGCATGTGGAACGTTACTTCTCTGATTTCCTATCAGCCATTGAAAGTGGCGAACCAATACCATTACATGATAATCCAGAATGTGACTTCCCACAAGAAATAGAAATACCCGAAAATCTTATTGTTGTAGGGACAGTGAACGTTGATGAAACAACCTACATGTTCTCGCCTAAGGTCCTTGACCGTGCAAACACAATAGAATTCGAAACAACAAACCCCAAAAAGTACCTCACCAATCAACCAAAACAAGAACTCAAGGGCAACCTAAAATTTCTAGAAAATCCATTAAACCACAACATAGAAACTGCTAAGATAAAAGAGGACCTCAACCCAATCCTGGATCAGATTACAGATGAACTCGAATTCTTCTACAAAGAACTTAAAGGATCAGGTTTCGATTTCGGATTCCGCGTAGTCAACGAAATATTATCATTCATGCATGCAGCATGGATCTACCAAGGAAAACCAAAAGAATGGGACAAATGGGAACGTTATTTTGACGCTCAAATCAAACAGAAGATCCTGCCAAAAATACATGGCCCAGAAAGACTACTAAGAGACACACTACAAAAACTCAAAAAACACTGCAGGGGAAAGTTCCCAAATTCTGAGAAAAAATTAGAGGAAATGGAAGAAACCCTAAAAGTCCAAAGATACGTATCATTCATAAGATAACACCGCAGAGGACCATAAAATGGACCAAGAGCTCCGAATAAAGTTTCATGGAGGAACCCTAAGAATAAAAGCAGGCGAAAAAGATTACATAAAAGATTCGCCGAAAAAATTTCAGACACATAACCAGTCTGATAAGATAGTTAAGGTAAATGGTTATGAGGTTAGGTTGATTAATGTGCCAGAGGTTGAAAGACCCGGCCTTGAACCCATAGAATATTGTCCCTATTTTGAAAATCTCAACGAGATCATGCTACTAGAAAATATAAAATACCACGTTTTATTTGAAAGTGAAGAAGACAAATTTGAACTTCTCCCATTTATAGTGTCCTCTGGGAAGTCTACATTCGAAAAATTAAATTTTGAACTTGGAGATAATATTGTTGCAGGATTCCTAGATTTCAAAAGTTATGTGGGTAAAACGTTTCTTGATATCAAGACAAGTCTGGGTAGAGAATCTATACCAGTTGAGGTGAGGTCAAGGAAAATCAGTTACTATGATGACTATCCTAGGATGCTAGCTGACTTATCAGATGAGATATCATCACTCATACTTGAAGCAGATTCACCCACATTCCAAAGTTTTGTAGTTGACAGCTCCAAAGCAAAAACGTTCTATGAAGATTTCATCATCTTAGAGTATATTTTCAGGCCCGAGAATCTTCCTTCGGCCGCTGAGTATATTAATAGGAATTTTTATACTAGGCTTAAACGTGAGGTTGATTTTGTGCCTGTGGCGCTGGCATCAAATATAGATATTGGGGAACTTCCAAGAACAGTATCAGAGCCTACAGGTATCAGTGCAGAGGGTGAAATTAGGAATTTGCCCCAGGTTTGTTTGGAGGAGACTCCTGACACCTCTGAGAATCGCTTTTATAAATATTTTCTTGAATCACTTGAAGATCTCATTTTAAAGCTCCTTGAAGACTCGCCAGAGGGTTATATAAGAGATTCTTTGAAATTTTTTTTGGATGAGGTGGATTATCAGCTTTCATTTGATTGGTTAAAGGATGTGGGTGCTGTTGAGTATCTTCCTCTTAATTCGCAGGTTTTACAGAAACGTGATGGTTACCGAGACATCCTAAGATACTTTTTTATCCTGGAGCTTTCGTTGCGTTTCGCATGGAAGGAGTTCGAAGAAAGTTTTAGGGGTTTTGAGAAAAGGCTCAGTGAATTATACGAATACTGGTGCTATTTCAAACTTATAAGGATATTGGAAGATATCACAGGAGAGCGTGTAAATCCACTTGATGTTTTTAAAATTGGTAAATGGAGGGTTAAAATTAGACGTGGTTATGAATCCATGCTCAAATTCGCATTAAAAATGCCAACAGACACTATTATCATTAAGTTATCTTATAATCGGAAGTTTGCGGGTGAAACAAGATGCAGATCCTATTCCCTACCTTTCATACCAGATTATTCTATTCTCGTCGACATTGATGAATGCACCTATTTCATACACTTTGACGCCAAATACCGATCAAAAATAACAAGAAACTTTTATAACGACTCCGAAATTAAAGAAAGAGACTTGGAAGAAGAATATAAAAGAAAATACGAAGCCGGTGACATTTACAAAATGCACACCTACAAGGACGCCATATTACACAGCATCGGCGCCTACATACTCTACCCCGGCAACCAAAAAATAGTTTTCAAGGAAGACATAAACGAAATACCATCCATCGGAGCATTCCCACTAAATCCCAACAACAGAAAAAATGAAGAAAAACTCAAAAAATTCATCAAAACCATTATAATGGAGACTGTAGGGATCCGCAAAGAAGTGATTCCACAGTAGATGGCATTTTTCTCTTTTTATCCACTATCCCCTTGACTTTTTTGATCCCCGAAATTTACCCTAAAGTGTTACCTTTCTACTGTTTTCAAATCCAGCTGTAAAATTGTACAATAAGATATATATTACAAGCATGATTATAAAGAAATTAAAGGCAAAGAGGGATTAGGATGAGCACTAAATATTGTTCGAATTGTGGGGCTGAAATAGATGAAAAGGCCGAAATATGTCCTAAATGTGGTGTGAGACAATCAGGATACACAGCGAAAAATCCAGGGCTCGCAGCGGTATTATCAGCGCTCTGGGTTGGTCTAGGCCAAATCTATAATGGTGAAATAGCTAAAGGGATCCTCTTGATGATCGTATATGCTATATCAGTGCTTTTGATTTTCTTAATTATAGGTTTTGTCACGACACCAATACTTTGGATATATGGAATATATGATGCATATAACACAGCTAAAAAGATCAATAGTGGAGAAAAAGTAGTTTAAGGGCGCATAAACACTCCTTTCTTTTTTCCAGGTGGTTCTTTTATGAATGATACGTATGGAGACCCCTAATTTGAAGTATATGGAATTAACTCTTCTATTTTGGTTTCCTTTAAGTTGTATGGTAATGATTTTTTTTGTAGTGTCATTTTCTGGTTGTATAGACACAGGGACAAATGGGGATATGACAAATGGTATGGATAAGGATATAAATGTAACAGAATCTGAATTTAACCCAGATGCGACTAGACTAGAAGCATATTGGAATACTTCAGATGTCATAAAGACTAGCATAATAAAAATAGAGGTTGTTTCAGATCCGAATGCAACTGTTACAATAAACGGAGAAGTTGTAAATCTCAATCCAGATGGCAGTTTCAATTATGAGGTACCTGTTGAGGCTCCAATGGAAATTGAAATCAGAGCAGAAGCCCCTGGTAAAGAACCAAGCACTATAACCATTATCATAGAAAAAATTACTAGCAATTCTCTAAAGGCAACAATCAACTGTACAGGTGCCTCGAACATATTTGACTCTTCACTTCCAAAGGTTTGAAGTTAAAACAGCCTTTCATTAAGGTCATATAACATGGGAAAATTGGGGGGTGAGCTTTTTGGAATAGTCTCCTTTCTTTCTCAAATAAGCTTTGGGCTGCCATTGCCGCATGGATGAAAATATTCAATTAAATGCTGTGAACCTTTGCAACAAGGTTGCATATTCAACCCAAGCTTTTTTTTTCTCCCAATTTTTTGGCCTCATGTTCTGTGCAATTTTGCGCTTTCAAGTTTCTTTCAGTCCCACAAACCTTAAGGGTGGTAAAAAATTTTTCCAACTTCTAATCTTGCACTCCATGTAAAAATCGGCATCCGTTGAGGGGAGTTTACAAGTCCCAAAGGATATTATCTCTTTAGTTACGGATATGAAGGGATAACAGCTTCCGCGGAAGAAATTTAGGAGAGTTATTAAGGAAGGGATGATATCATTTGATAACATTTTCAGGGAAACTTTTTCACCCCAAGTAAAAGATTGGATGGGGCTAAAAAATTAAATATCACATTATTTTATATAATATTTGAGGGTGGAGTAATATGGAGTTAGAGGAACTTGTTAAAAAAGTTAAACTTGTCGATCTTAAAAAAGCGGCGAAAGAAAGGAATATAAAACTTGGAAGATGCCCCACAAAGTTAAGCATAGCCAAAAAACTCCCCAAGGAAGTTCTCGAAGAACTTGCCTCCAAATCCGACTAAATTAAACTGGTCATCCCGATGAAGATGGGGGGATTATAAGGAAAATCTCCCCCCATATCAGGATAGTCTACCGGTTTTTAAACGGATAGATTTTAGAAAATCGTACCCCTAAGTTGAAACCTTAGTTGAAGATAGTATGTCAAGCAAACAGAACAATAAAACAATGGACTCTTGGTTATTAATGACACCCTAAATGATCCTATATAGAAAACGATGATGAGCCCAATAATTGAAATAATAGAAGCAGTACACTCCATCCTATACAATGTAATCTACAAAAACATCCATAGAGTACTCATTTCGCAAAATACCAGATCCATTCCATGGTGCATAAGTAATCATTATTAAATGTGGGGGCTCCCCCCTTGTAATATTTAGAACCCTTCATAAACTCAAGTGGAAGCTTCCCCCCATTCGTGTTTTTATCTACAAGTACTACAGTAGGGGGATTAAAATTTATTTTAATGGACGATAGACTTCTTCATAGGAGCAATTAAGAGTCACTCAAGTATTTAAAATCATGAGCAATTATAGTGGTAGACTGGAATTATGTGGTTTATACTTTTAAAATTTGGCTAAGGTAATCTATGATCTTTAAATTATCTTTATCGGTCTTATAATTTTTTAAATGCATATTGAGTACCTGATATCCCTACTTTTTTATAATAGAGTTTTGATATCCTTGCTTTGATGGATGAATAGATGGTTAGATCAGTGTTAAACTATCTATAAAGGTTCTTTTAGGAAAATGATAATCCAAACCACCCCCATTATCAAAAATCGCCACGAAGAGAACCTATCCCAAAAATATTATATAATGGACTTTTCAGCGCCCTTTAAATCCTAAAAAAGGTTTTATGGTCGTTTTTTTCCCAGAAAAAAACCAAAACATTTATATACTATATCCATGCGACTATGTACTCATACAAAAAAATAACAGTCCTATATTAATAGGATATGGAGGCGGTAAAATTAAGCGAAAATGGATATTCCCAATGCTATTACTCCTTGGTATAGCATTGGTTTTAAATGTCAGCGACGTTTCCGCTGCAACCAGTAACAATTCGACCACATTAGATTCACAGGTAACGTCGCAAGTAAGTTCTCAGATAACCTACACGCCAAATGAGGTGAATGATGCGGCAACTAAAGTGAAGAACTTTTGTGACGCCAACCATAAATTACCAAATTATGTGACTATTAAAAATGAACAAGTTACAATGCCCCAATTTCTATACCTTCTAACTACAGATGTTGTGCAGACCAGTCAAGGTTCAGCAGCAGCAATCCCACTTAAAGATGTGCAAGCACCTTTAAACTCTAATGGGACAACAAGAGGTGGAACTTTAACAAAAAAGGAATACACTAACTTGGCATTAAATATAAAAAGTATCGTAGATTCAACTGGCAGAGCACCAGGTAACGTCAGCACATCAATAGGACAAATAAAATACGAAACACTAATCTACATCTTCTCCAAGATCATGGACTTCCAAAAAACCAACAAAAGACTACCAAACTACGTAACAGTACCAAGTACTATTAGCGGCAATGGAGGAAATGGAACCACAACCTTCGGGAATGGCCAATTAAACGGGTTACAGGGGATCGAAGGTCTACAAATCCTAGCAAAATATATCAATAAAAACTTGAACCACCAGTATGGAGCAGCCACCACAGCAGAAGGAGTTGAAAGAACTGGGCTTGGAGACTGTTGGGGCCTATCCGCTTGGACGGCAAAAGTATTACACGACAATGGATACACTGTCAGAATAGTGCAAGGAGCATCAGTAGAAGCAAGTAATCACCGATGGGTACAAGTATCAATAAATGGCAAATGGATAAACTTTGACCCATCTCTAGTTACCAGAAAATACGGGAGTAAACCATATTACACCACTTGTGCGAGTGTAAGTCAAATCATCGCAACATATTACGCCTAAAAAAGAGAAATAATCATGGGGTATCCATAGGAGGGCATTATAATCCCTCCATAAAATTTTATTTTAAAGATTCTTTTCTGTATTCACACAAGTTTAATATCCCCTTGGAAATGGTTCATTTTAACAATTTAAAGCTGTTTATCACTAATTTGAATTTAGGTAGTGTCTCATTATACTCACTGAGTGGCGTGACGCATCCTATTCTATAATACTCGGATCCTGGGACGGCCTCAATGTGCACAGTTAAAGCCTGATATTGTATCCCGTCAGCATACCATGTTTTAATAAGCTCCACAGCCCGCATACCATTTATTGTAATGTTTCGCTCTGAAACTTCAGTTTGCCCAATCTCCGCAATATCTCTTCTATATCGACTGAGTTGCTCATCAAGAGATCTTACATTTAACTTTTTGATGTAAAAATAGGTTTTAATATCAGCTTCAGTGCGATTGTCACTAGGATCATAAAAAGCTACGATGGGATCTGGAGGGTACCCCCACCTACTGGGACTATGAAGGTCCTTTATAGGTTTCCAATCCGCAGGATATCTAAAAGTGATCCCATTATCGGCATATGTCCTGTAAGGGATTGCCGGAGTAGTATTATTAGAAACGATATTATGCGAATTTGGATGAACATGAAATAAACTTGGAAATATAAAGGCAATTATGAAAACTATAACTGTTGAGATAAAAATCTTCTTAAATTTCCCGATTTTAGGCTTGACTTATATTAAACCCTCCACAGATTATGTTGTTTCAATTTCTTGATTTCCAATATGCAAGCATTTTAACCCAAAAAAAACTTTATATTATTTTCCCCTTTTAACATATAAAATTTTTTGATGAACCAGTTTACCACTTGTGATGTGGAGTTTCCTATTTTGTGGAACAAACCCCCCCATTGTAACCATTCAACAATGGGGCCTCTGAATCCTTTTTAACCAAATGAAAGCCCGTTCCTATGCTTGGTGGTTTCTCTTAGCAACTAAATCATGAAGAAGATAATTCATCCTAACCTGGGATTATGTGAACGGGAATTTGTGGACAAAAAAATAAAGTGTTTGGGATTTTATAGTTGCCCTTTGGGATGTTGGTAATGCTTTGAGAATAAATAAATTTTGTGTAAATTTATAATATGCCATCGAGTATTCCCATTACTATTGCAATGGCTCTTTCTTCATTTTTATCAACCCCATTTGAAGATTCAGCGACTTTTATCGCCATCTTTAATAATACTTTCTTGAAATTTTGAGCCTCAGAATGTTTCACTCTCCCTAACAAATCTGAGACTATTTTAAGGCCTTCTAAGGGGTTCTTTTTTAGTAAATTTCTGAATTCAAGGTTGTTATTCATTACAGTGGCAACATGATCCTTGAAAACTTCATAAGTAAATCCATTGGAATATTCTATCACATTCTTTGATTGATTTAACACTTCTTCTAATTCTCTTTCATCAATTCTACCATCAGCTATGGCCACGATTTCAAAAACCCAAATGGGAGCTGCTTGTAGAGTTAACCATTCTCTTTCATTGAACCGATCTTTAAATACCAACTGTAAAACACCCCCTTATAAAATAATATTATATTACAAAATATTATTTATCTCATACATATACTTTTTTGCATCTCCAAAAAAAAGGATAATAAATGATCGGGGATGGATACTCCCAGTTATAAAAATCTATAAATTAGGATTTTAGGGGGGTGTTCACCCTATTCAATTTCTTTGAATAAAGGTTTATATTGAACATTGTAAAACATGAAATTATGAGAAAAAACATAATCATAGTGTTTGTTGTCCTTTTAATCATTGCCTTGTCATATTTTAATGTCACAAATCCAAAGGATAAGGTGTCTGAGCCGGAAAAACCTATTAACATCACTTTTACTGGGGATGTGATGCTAGGGAGAAATGTTAACGCAGTTTTATATGATGATCCGCAACCATTCAAGAATGTGATCAACTTAACCAATGGGGCCGATCTAACCGTGATAAACCTAGAATCGCCCATCACTACATCAACAAACCAAAGAGATAAACTGATAACATTCAAAGCAGATCCACAGTTTACAAAATTACTCAAAGACGCTGGAGTTGACGTCGCATGCCTCGCAAACAATCATCTCATGGACTACGGGGAAGAAGGCCTCAATGACACCATAAAAAACTTGGAGGCAAGTGGTATAATGTATGTGGGCGCAGGCCCTAATATAACAGAAGCCTACAAACCCCTCATAATAGACGTGAAAGGAAAAAAGATAGCTATCATACAAGCATCAGAATTCGCAGATGAACATTATATGCCACCCACAACCAAAAACAGGCCGGGTTTCGCTCCAATATCATGGGATCATATAAAATCTGCCATAGATAATGCTAAAAAGGCCGGGGCCGATTATATTATCTGTGAGTTCCATTATGGGAATGAATACCGTCACACTCCAAATGAGCTACAAAAGAACATATCACATAAATGTATTGATGAAGGCGCATTCATGGTAATTGGACATCATCCCCACGTCTCAGGTAGTATAGAAGAATATAAAGGCCATCTAATCTTTTATAGTCTTGGAAATTGCGTGTTTGACATGCAAAACCCTGAGACGAAAAGATCTATGATAATAATTGTAACGATTAAAGGTAACAGTTCTATCGTCCATATTTATCCTATAAATATCATAGGCTATTATCCTTATCTGATGGATGTGGAGAATGCCAACACATTCCTAGAAGAGCTCGAATCATATTCAAATGTGAAAATCCAAATCAAGGATGGTATAGGGATAATAAAAACTTAAAAACTGTGATCTTATCTGTAGGGGGGTTCTAATTTTGTCATCAAATCAAAAAAAAAACTAAAATATAAAGAACTGACCCTGAATGTCCTTATATTGATTGACATAATTGCTATAACCTATATATCATTTTATCCGAGTAGTCCAGTATTAATATATTCCATTAACATTTTCGACTTTTTGCTCTGTGTAATATTGTTCATAGAATTTCTCTATAATATTAGAATGGAAAAGGATAAATGGGTTTTTATCAAAGAGAACTGGACTGATATACTAGCATTCATACCCATTTATTACTTTAGGATTTTCAGGTTTACAAGGCTTATCAGACTATTACGCCTCCTGAAAATTTTAGCACTCTTTCGAAAGTATCTCAAGGGCTTGTTCAAATTCCTCCTTGAAACACATATGGACCAGGCGATTGGGATACTCTTATTCGCCATGTTCTGCGGCACACTCCTATTCTACAGCACAGAATGGGGTGTTAATCCATCTCTCAAGAGCCTTGCAGATTCCCTCTGGCACGCCATAACAACTACAATGGCGGGAGAAGTTATAATAGCCCCCATAACATTCTATGGTAAACTTATAACAATTCTTTTAATGTTTGTAGGGATAACCTTCTTCTGGGTTTTTAACAGCATCACTAGCATCATGGTTTGTTAAAAACCCAGAAGAAGAAAAAGAACTACAAGATAGAATAAAATTCATAGAAAAAAAGATAGACAAACTTCAAAATGAAATCAGAGAATTAAAAGAAATCATGAAAAAATATTAATCCCCCCACGACTTCAACCGTTAATTTTATAGGTTGAGTAGGTCAAGCTTATAGTAAAAAAATCTTCCCCGGGATCGGAAATGACAAAAACTACTTACATTATCATAGGATTAATAGCCATATTCGGAGTCTACCTTTACATCGCAACCATCACAGGCCCATTCGAACCCGTTGGACGCCTTGGACTAGTTAAACTCGCAAACCCTGACATGGCGGCTGGGCATCCGCAATCAAAAGTCGCTGCCAACTACGCCAAAAAGAAAGGATCCAAATGCGTCGTCGTAGTACACTACGCCGGAGACGCTTCCTACTCCCACTACCAAGAAGGAGATATTACAATAATAAACTTCGCGTTCATCGACCCAAAAGGCCTCAGAACAGACATCGACTGGAATGAAGTCATACAAACATTCATATTCGGGATACCCGACGATAAGTATCGCTACAGGGTAGACGGTTATGAATTTGACACATTAGACGAGGCACTAGCATATGTCCAGAACCTAGCCAAAGAAAATGGCCAAGAAGGCCCAATACCATTATACTTCCATGGCACAGTCCGTCAAGGCAACATATTCATCAACCCAGGCTGCGGCTTCCCATTATATGTACAACTAGTATGGAAACAATATGGCAGACTCGGCGCATACTATTACATAGCACGGGGCCTTATAGAACCCTACCTCAGCAATCCATATGCAGTTTATGAAATGCTACACGCTTCAGACCTCCAAAGACTCTACAATGAAGGATATCTAAACTACTAAAACTGCTATTGAACCTTAAGCATGAAAAAAATATACGTAACTTAGGATGATTTCAATTCTCCGCAAAAAGAAAAATATAAAAATTTTTTACACTTTCAATTATCCCGGATAGTAAAATATACTGTGTTTACCTATCTTAGATCCAGTCATATTTTTACCTGGCGCTCCTATGCAAGAAACCGTCAGTTTTTTCTCTCATCAAGCGAAAGCAAAAATTCTATAAAGAGTGGCTTTGTTGGAAAAAGATAAAAATATGATTAAAATCAAATTATACCTTAAATGTGTATTGAACCTGGTTCAAGAATTCGATGTAATAAAAAAGAGGCTGTAGTAGGTGCAATTATCCCAGAAAATGGAAATTTTAATGTTATAACTGTACAGCATCTTTTAAAGGTTGGGGGTTGTAATCTAGGAGATCCTGTTTATATTGGGAAGTTTAAAGGCACGATTACTAGGATCTTATATGACTTGGATCTTGCCATGGCAACTTTCAAGGTGCCTTCTTCCCTTGTTAATCTGATAGAGATTGGTTCTCCCAGGCTTGGACCCGCATATTCCCTAAAAGAAGGGAAGAAAAATCATTGTACGGTTTTGTCTGTGGGTAGGACGTATCATTATCTTGCATTCGCCCATAGAAGTTTGCCATTACCTGGTGATAGTGGATCTCCGATTATACAAGATGGTAAAATTGTTGGTGTTCTCTGTTCTGTCTTTTTTAACAGCGCAACAGCCATCGCCTCTTCACTTGAAAGATTCCTATAATCAGAATTTTTGAAGTATACTTTTAACCTCATCCTCTGATACATCATACCAATTTTTGTAGGCGTCTGCAACCGCATAAGGGTATACATGTCTTATGTTTGGAGAATATACCATGTCTACTTTCCCTTCTAATCTTTTGATGGCATCTAAGTTGGCTGTGGGTACTGCAATAATTATCTTACCGGCACCAGCCCTTCTAAGAGCCTCCACAGCCGCGAGCATAGTGTATCCTGATGCCAAGCCATCATCAACCACTATCACCGTCCTATTTTTAAGCTTTAAGGGCGGTTTGCCTTTTCTGAAAATCTGAACTCTCCTTTCAACCTTCTTCAAGGTTTCTTTGATACCGGCTTCCACTTCCCTCCCAGTTAATCCAAGGGAATCTATCAGTTTTTGGTTTAATTTTATTGTCCTGTTGAATGCCACCGCACCATATCCTGCTTCCCTGTTCCATGGTAATGTTATCTTGCTTACAATTAGAACATCCAATGTTAGATTAAGTTTTTTTGCTATAACAGCAGCCACTGGGACGCCACCTGCTGGAATGCCAAGTATGATAGCATCAGAATCCTGATAATCCTTTAACATTCGAGCGAGGACTTCCCCTGCTTCTTTACGATTTTTGAAAACAAAAAATTTGTCTCTAAGTTCTCTATTTTCGATTATTTTTGTCAAATCTAATCCACCATCGGGATTTATGTGAATAGTTGGTGGATCATCCATTCAGGTTTAAATTCTATGAGGTCATCATAACCTTGACCTGTTCCAAGGAAGATTATGGGCTTGTTTATAACATAGCCTATTGATAGGGCTGCACCACCCTTTGCATCCGCATCTGCCTTTGTTAGTATTATGGCGTCGATTCCAACACTCTCATTAAATTTTATGGCCTGTTCAACTGCGTCATTGCCTGTGAGTGAGTCCCCTACAAAGATTATAAAGTCTGGTTTCACAACCCTTTTTATTTTTGCCATTTCATCCATGAGGTTGACGTTTGTCTGCATCCGACCAGCCGTATCAATTAGAACAACATCTTTTCCCTTTGCCTTTGCATGTTCCACTGCATCGAATGCTACTGCCGCTGGATCAGCACCCTTTTCATGTTTTATTATTTTCACTCCAAGTTTTTCCGCGTGATGAGTTAATTGTTCTATTGCCCCTGCTCTGAATGTGTCTGAAGCCGCGATCACAGGTTTTAGTCCTCTGTCTAGGAAGTATTTTGCCATTTTTGCTATGGTTGTTGTTTTTCCTGTGCCGTTTATACCAACAAACATTATTATGAACGGTTCTTTTTTATTTTGTTTTTCTTGGAGGATGCTGTCCATGTCCTTACCATTGACGGTTAGTATGTCTCTTATACTATTTTTAAAGGCTTCTTGGGTGTATTCGATAATGTCAGTACTTCTTTTAACTTTTTTACCTACTAGTTGGTTTTTGAGTTCGTCTGTTATTTTTTCGGCGACGTCTATTGCCACATCGCTTTCAAGCAGTGACATTTCAAGGTCCCAGAGTATGTCTTCGATGTCCTTTTCAGAAATAGTTTTTTCTCGTATAAAAGAGAAGATATTGGACCCTTTACCTTCTTCGGGTTCTTCTTTAACTTTTTCTACTGTTTCAGGTTCTTCTATGGTTTCCTCTTTTGCTGTTTCCTTGATGGTTTCTTCTACTTTTTCTTTATCTGAGATTTTTTCTGTGATTTTTTTGATTGTTTTGTTGATTTTTTTCTTCAGTGCTTCGAACAATTATCCTTCACTTCCTCTGATTTTTTGGTATAGTTCTTCTGCTTGTGGGGATAATTTGAGTACTATTTCTGTTATCTTTTTAAGGTTTTCGGATAATTTACCTATAGTATCTTCCAATTCTTTTTTTTGTTCGTCTATGATCTTCCTAGCGTCCTTTAGTGTTTTTTTCATGGCTACACCTGCTCCTATGCTCATTATAACTTCGTCAGTGTCTTTGAGCTGGGCTTTTATGAATGAACCAGCACCTACCGGTACTAGTGCCTCAGCACCCTCATTACCCTCCACAGCCTCTAAAGTATCCTCTAGCACCTCTAGTTCGGTTAATGAACTTCTCATGACCTCTATCTGGTTTTGGATCAGCTCTGCTTGCTCTTTGTAAAAACTTAGCTGGTTTATAATCTCCTCTAGGCGTTGCTGATCATCCGATGGTTGCTGTTCTTCCATTAAAATCATGCCTCCAATATAGCCTTTAATATGGGATCCTCCACCTCATCAGGGGAGATCTCCTCTATGCTCTTTATATATATCCTGTTGCGGCCTATACCATGTTTGCTGCCGAATTCAGAGTATATTTTTTCATAAACTTCTTCTTTTTTAATCGCCTTTAATTCCTTGGTGAATGGCTGTAATTTTTCACCCATCATAAAATTTCCTTTAACTCTGAATATTCTCGTCTTCATATTATAATCCCCCTATTAGAGAAAGCCTAGAGCCTCTTCTATCCTGGCTAGTTCCGGGCCTGTGGTATTTTCACTTACTATAGCCCCATTCGAATTGGCTATGGAGCATGCGCCTATCATGGTCGTGCCATGGTTGATAGTCCCAACATCGGCTGGCACTTTCAAAGTTTCCTCGACAAATTCTAATTCTTTCCTTGCGGCCTTTGGATGTAGTAGTACGCCTTTGTTTGTAGCTGTTGCAACGGATCCTACAATGTTGAAACCGGCAATTGTCCCCTGTTCTACTTTAACTTCCAATGCCTTTTCTATTAATTCCATTGACTCATCAGAAAGCAACGGACTTATAAGGGCGCCATAATCATTTGCTAATATTAAATTGCCTACTGCAGTGAACTTTTCAGGTAATACGAAAACTTCAAAACCTGCTTTCTCCAATGATTCTATCTCTCTTTCGAGTATATATGGAGAAACTATGATACCATTAGAGTTTCCAACGGATAATATACCGTTTAGGCTGCTGCCTGCTATGGTGGCCCTGAAAACTTCTACTTCTAGTACTTCTTCTATTATTTCTTCTATTTTTGTAGATGCATGGAATGGTATGAGTGCTTGGGTTTCCGTGACTGAAATATAAACTCCTATGTTAGGGTTTCCGTCGAGGTTTGTTCTCTTTATCATATTCTGAAACCTTTATTCTGCTAGTTCTGCTTTAACTGTCCCGTCTTCTTCTTTGATGGCTTTTATTTTAATCTTTGTTGGGATTTTTTGTATGCCCCTTTCCCATACTTTTTCATTGATTGATGAATCTAATATTATATCCTCTGATTTCATGTGTTTTTTTAGGAATTCGCGGATGAATCTTATTGCTCTGGGTGCTCTTTTCGTTCTTGGAACACTTTTGACTTTTCTCAATGGTATGATGTATGTTCTCTCCATTTTTATCCACCACTCTCTCTCTTTTTTTAGACTTTTAATTTGGTTCTTCTCCAATGCCTCATTTTGGGGTGGGTGAGTACTCTACGGTTTGTCTTTAAAAGAACCCATACTGGGACTCTTCTATTCTGTTTTCTAGCCTTTGATAGTCTTATTTTCTTGGCGACGTGTTTGTTTCTGCTCATCTGCTTATTCCCTCCTACTTCCAGCCTATTACTCTTGTTTGGTAATGTTCTGGGAAGAATCTTGAAGATTCGCCCTTCCCTTTTATTTTATCTATAAAGTATCTTATTTCTATCTCATAATCCGAATTATTATGAATATCTGATCTTTCCTTTTTTAATATAAATAATTGGGATGCAAGTCTATTTATTGTTTTATAGCCGAAACCTGCGAGATTAATATATTCAACAGAATTTCTGTCCTCAAAGCTTCTTATCTCATTACTTGTAAGTTTGGGGGTTCTATCATCCCTTCTTGTACCATCAGCTATTATATCATATTCCCCTGCGGCAGCTTCTAATACTTGCCGATGAACAAAATCTATACCATTGTTCGGGAAACCATCATCTATTATCTTCTCTACAGCCCTATCTAATACGCTTTTATCTAATTTTAGAACCCTATGCGGGAATCCAAGGGCCTTTGCCGATTTCGCGGCGGGAATCCATGATTTGTAAACTCCAAAATTTGCAGTTACAAGTTCAACCTCTAAGTTTAATCTTTTGAGTATCGTGGCCATTAATGAACTGTCCTTCCCGCCACTGTAAAGTACACAAGCCTTCATAATCGCGAAAAGAGGATCATCTGCGAATGATCCTTATATCTCTCCTTTTGCCGCTGACTCTCCTTAAAAGTTCCTTTAGTTGTTTATCCGTGATCTTTGAACGTATCTGACCTGCCTGGGCTAATTGTATTAATTGTAATTCGATTTGTTCAACGAATTCAGGTCTTGTAAGTCTAATGTTTGCGAGTCTGCTCCTAGCCTCAGGGGTTAGTATCTTCATGAGTAACTGTCTCTTCTGTATTTCAAACTGTCGCCGTAATTGCTCCTCTCTCTCGGCTTCCGCAGCTTGTTGCTGCGCCCTCTGCTGCATTTCCAACATTTTTCTCCGGCGTATCTCTTCTATGTCCGTCACTTTGATAAACCCCCGTTTTAATATTTTTTGAGTTCTTTAACCTCGTCTTTGACCTTAGATGCGATTTTGTCAAGGAATGATCTTCCTTTAGAGGTTATTTTCCTCCCACCTTCAACCTTTTCTATGAAACCTGCTTCTTCTAATTGTTGAAGAGCCTTTCTTATAATGGCGCCGCTGCCCCTTCTGAATTTTTCAGGTCTTGAACCCCTGTCTTTTTTACCGCCGTATCTTGTCCTTAATCTGTTCACACCTATCGGACCATCAATGTATACTCTTCTGAGGAGTGCTGCAGCCCTTACATACCACCAATCTGGATTGTCTGGGCGTCTTTCTTTATGGACGCCTGTTTTAACGAATGGCACCCATTCTGGTGGTTTGACCTTTTTTTCTTTGCGTAATTCATTTGCAACTTGATTTATGAGTAAATCTGCTGGCACATCATAGACTGTGGTCATCTTAAGTTTCCTCCCTATCCTTTTTTCTTGAATATTATGGCAACGTTTCCTCTTAAATCTATGAGCTTGGCATTGGTTTTTCTGATGATCTCGTTAATATAGGTTTCCTTCTCAGAGGATATGGTCTTTGCGAATTTTATTCTTATCAGTTCTCTATCTTTTAATTGCCTTTTAATCTCTTTTATAACCTTTTCATTGATTCCTGCTTTCCCTATCTGTACTGTTATTGCTGATAGGGATCTTCTCATCAGCTCTTTTTTTGAGTGTGTGATATTCAATTTTATTTCTCCTTCTAATCTTTTTTTCCCGAATGTAGGGGAATCTCATAATCCTCCCACATTCTAGGCAGTGGTAGTGTATTTTACCCTTGGACAATCTTATCCTACAATTGTAACCAGGCTTCAGGAACCTATAACAGCTTTTACAGAACCTCCTTTTCCATTTCCTTGGGATTCTCAGATTATATTTTTTCGAAATCCTCCTTGCAAGTTCAACATAACGATGGGACCTTTCAGGATGTTTCAAGAACTCCTTATCCGCTAACTGGAAAAGGATGTCTATTCTCTCCCTAGCTATCCTTATTACCCATGGTGGCCTTCTCCTCGGCAAATTAGATCCTCTCAAATCCAAACTATAAAAGAGACAATCCCCTAAATTCCCTATCTCACTTTACAAAGGAAATATTATTACAAGGAGGATTATTATATAAGATCTTATATTTAATCATTTAAAAACTTTCCCCCCTCGAGGAACCATTCCATGAAATCTACACTACCAAATGTGTAAGGTTTCTCGCCTTTAAGGACTCTGATAATCTCATCTAGCACCTCATCAAGGGATAAGCCAGTAGAATCTATTTCATGGACTCTCTCATCATGTAATTGATAAGCTTCATAAGCACACACTCCAAGAGCCTCAGCCTCAACATTCTCTTTCACCTTCCTCTGATCATACCCTCTCTGTTTCAGCCTCTGCAATAAAATCCTTGGATGTAATCTTAAAACTATTACAAGATCGCAGATCTTGCAATAATGTGACAAATGCCCCTCCACAATATTAAAGGAATCATCATCTATAACATTAATGATCTCCTTACAAAGGGAGGGTATATCCACAATCTTATAACCCCTAACTGGGTCCTCTCCAATGAAAAGGTCCTTCTCCTCAGCTAACTTGTTAATTTCGATTAAATTCCCATCTAACTCCTCACTAAGCCGATGGGATATGCTCGTCTTACCCACCCCAGGCGTCCCTGTAATACATATAATGGGCTTCATCATCTTCATCTCAATTTTTCCATGATGAGATCAGCCACCCTCTTACCTGAAAGTAGCATCCCCCCAAAGATTGGTCCCATCCTATGCGAACCATAAACAGCATTACTCGCCATGCCAGCCACATAAAGGTTAGGATAAACTTCACGGGTGTTCTCAAGTAAGCTCGCCTCTCCCCTATCAGCCCACATCGGCTTCTCACCCATGATCTCACCAGTCTCTGTCATTAGCCTAGGGCCCATTTTTCTCTGCACAACCCTCACTATTTCACAATCATGGCCTGTTGCATCTATAACGGTCTTTGACCTTATAGTTAGGGGGTCAATGTGTAGACCTGCCATTTCTACTGCGGTCCAATTTAGTACTAGGCCTGTTATCCTTTCATTTCTTATCATGACGTCCTCAATACTTATCAAGTTAAAGATTTTAAGACCGGCCTTGCAAGCTTTTGAACATAAAGTGGAGGCGGCTTCTATGGAATCGGCGACATAATAGCCTTTTTCGTGTTCTTTGCAGTTCACTCCGAATTCTCCTTCGAGGATTTCTCTCCCAGCCTCTTGGACCACTATCTTATTGAACATCATGCCACCACCCCACATTCCGCCTCCAATTGAGAGTTTCCTTTCAAATAGGCTCACTTTAAATCCGGCCTTGGATAAGTAATAGCCTGCTGTGAGCCCTGATGGTCCTCCACCACCAATAGCCACGTCAACGTCGAGGTAGTCCATTAATTCATCCATGTATTCTTCTATTATCGCCTTTGAGATTTTTATATCATCTAGTTTCAATTTTCACACCCTTATCTTCTTGTTATTATGGTTATCAGATCCCCATCTTCCAGTATATGGTCTATTCCAACTTTTTGTCCTTGGAATTTCACAGATTTGCCCCATACCCTTGCATAGCGGAATTTTTTTATGAAATCCTTGTGGAGTTTTCCACATACATCCTTCACTGTTGATCTTTTTCTGATTATGAGTGGCTCGTCATAATCTGGTTCACCATGCTGGGGTTTCAAGTAAACCCTTATAAGGTTGAGTTTTTCAAATATCTTTTCTTTGACTTCATCGATATTAATCTTCTCCTTGGCTGATATAAAAATGGATCCTGGCACCTCCTCTTGGATCTTCTTCACATATTCCTCGTCTACAAGGTCCATTTTATTGAAAATTGTTAAGGTGGGTATGTATACTCTGTTACCTTCTATGACGTCTATGAACTGGTCTATGGTGGCATCATCCCTTAAGATAACCTCGGCATTGTGTATCCCATATTCGTTGAGTATGGATCTTATTATTTGCTCGTTAAGATGAGTTGCCTGTATTGTGGCTGAAACTTGGATTCCACCCCTTTTTTTCCTTTTCACTTTTATGTCTGGGGGTTTTTCATCAGGTCTTATACCAACGTTTCTCAGTTCTTCTATTATAATATTCCTCTGGTTGGGGTCTAGGATGTCTATTATCATTACTATGAGGTCCGCGTTCCTTGCAACTGATAATACTTCCCTCCCCCTACCTTTACCCTTTGAAGCTCCTGGTATTATCCCTGGTATATCCAATACTTGGATCCTAGCACCTTTATGTTCCATGATAGCCGGTATAACATCTAATGTTGTGAATTGGTATTCTCCAACCTTTGCCTGGGCATTCGTTATAATATTAAGTAAGGTGGATTTACCCACTGAAGGGAAACCTACAAGGACTATAGTAGCATCACCCGACTTTTTAACATGGAAACCCTTACCCTTCCTCGCAGTCCTTGAAACAGCCTCTTCCCTCAACTTGGACAATTTAGCCTTGAGTTTACCTATATGATGCGCTGTGGCCTTATTGTATGGTGTTCTCCTGATCTCATCCTCGATTTCTTTTATTTTTTCTTCTATGTCCATGGGCATCACAAAAGGATTAGATACTAAATTTTTTATATAAAGTCCATCCATAGTGACAATATTAGGTGTCTTTATGAAAGTGAAGGATGTTATGGTTAAAGATGTGGAAACACTTGATATTAACAGTAACCTTGAGGATGTTTTAAGGAATTTTGTGGAGAAAGGACATGGTAGCGCTGTAGTGACAAGGGATAACGTGAAGGTTGGGATAGTAACAACATGGGATGTTCTTGAGGCCATTGCCGAGGGCGACGACCTAAGCGAAGTGAAAGTATGGGAGGTTATGGAGAGAGACCTTGTTACAATATCTCCAGAGGCGAGTATCAGGGAAGCGGCAACTAAGATGGTTACAAATGTGGTCTGGAGGCTCCTAGTAGAAGAGGATGATAAGATCATTGGTGTGGTAAGCGCCACTGACATCCTACGGGCTAAAATGGCGAAAAGATATTAAGCTCTCGTCCATACAAGAACTCCAGGTTCTTGGTGGAGTAACTTGAAGGATGTCTGGTTAAAACCACCTAAGAGGAAAAGTTTTGTGAACATTGAATCCTCAAGTTTCTTATCCATTATAACAGTCATATATGAACCTTCACTCCCTACCACAAGCAAACCAAAGGGACTATTCTTATCTACTATCTCATTTTTAACTAATTGATTACCTTCAATTAACATTAACCTGTGGGGTTTTATCTTCTCTGAAGTGCCATTAGCCCCAACTACCACTATGGTTGCATTAGTCTCATTAGCCTTTTTCTCTATGAGAACTCCCACCAGCCCTGAAGGATCATTCACGGTAACAATCCTCGTCACATTACCATCAGCTACTTCAGGTTTTGAAGCTGCCAAGGAAGTATAATAAGCATAATGTTCACCTTCCTTTTTATCGAAGTTCCAGCTTCCAAAGTAGCTCCACCATGCAGCTTTCCCTAACATGTCAGAACTTAATATTAGGACAAAAGGTTTCTTCTTATCAGGATGCGAATACCTTAGCACATTATCGGCCTGCTCTGCTGTTAACTTATACTTTTTCATCATGATCTCTCTGGCCTCATCCTTAGGAACTCCTAGGGTCTCTGTAAGTATCTTAACAGACAATGAAGTATTATTGGTATAATTATCAAGTGTATTATATGCCATGTCCCCACTTGTTGACAACATTGTAAGTATGCCAAGTGATAATGACTCATTATCGGTTAAGAGGGCCTTACCTATCCAGAATGCCCTCGGAGTATTCTGAGAGCCCCCGTCGAATGTCACCGGCCTGTCAGCAGCCACGGCAAAAAGGTATCCGAAGTCCCACCAGGACATTACTACAGTATCCTTACTTGTATTATTCTTTATCCATGTTAGGGAATTCCACATTCCATCATCTGTTCCAGGGACTACTGATGAAGTTAGCGCATGGGCTCCGCTTATAGGTGCAGAGACTATAGCTAATGTTACAAGTATCATCATGGAAGTGGCCCTGAATTTTTCGTTCTTTATCGATAATATTAGGGCTATTGCTATTATCCCCGCTAATATTTTAGCTATCACGGAAACTTTGAATGGGTATATAATTAGTATTCCTGCTATGAATGCTACAATGGCGATAGATGTCGTGCTTTTAAGATTATCTTTAAGGTACTCTACAAAGTATCCTGTGAATATCCCTGCAGATATCCCTAGTGGTATGGCGAATAATGACACGAACCTGAAACCTTTTGTAACTGCGTATCCGGTTAATAGGAGCCATGCGCATATTAATGATAAGTAGGATAAGTATTCTCTTTTCTTCTCCTCAACGTTGGGGATGTCCTGTTGATATTTGATGAATTTGCTCTTCTTACCGGCACGTTTAACCTTCGCCTTTTTCATTTCCACTCTAGGCGCTTCTAATGATCTGATCCTCCATATAAGCACTCCAACACCAAGTAATCCGCAGAGGAATGGTAATAGTCCGCCAACACCCCCAAGTACTGATGCTTGGTTGGGTAAGAATGGATTACCCTCTGTGAAAGTTGGCACTTGTAACTCGGAAACCGAAACATAAACATTAGGATAGTTTGTGGTCTGGGCTGTGGCTTGTAACTGCACACCTGAGACTAGCTGAGAAATTGAACCTATGAGTGCTGGGAATCCTTTCAAGAGCCCGAAGAGGAGCCCTCCTATGATTATGAGGAGTAGGAACATTGAAAGTTCCCTTTGATTAACTAGCCATTCAACTCTGCTTTTATAAATTTTTCTCTCCACGCCCATGAAATGCTTTAAAAGGAAATAGACTATTATGAAAACTCCTATAACTGCAACATAGAATATATAACCTACCCATGCCATTGAAAAGAGCAAAATCGATATTATAGCCGCTAGTATGAATGCTAATCTCCTTTTAAGATTATCAGCGCTTATACTCTCCATAAAGAACCATATAAATAATAATGGTAAGATCACGTTGAACATGTCAGTGTCAAAAAAGCCAGCATAAGTATGTGACACATATACTGGTGTGAATCCTATTATTATCGCCGCGACAACCCCACCATAATCGTTGCTTATCTTCCTCGTGAAAAGATAAGCCGGTATTACGCATAACGAACCTATGATGGCCCCTATCCAATAAGCGACAACAGTGAGGGGATAATCACCAAACATGTTAACAAGACGATAAACAAAACTTGTAACATATACTATAAGTGGTGGATAATCCACAGGCCTCCCTGGAGGATAGTATGAGTGTAAATCCCAGTTTTGCCCATTAACTTTTGTATCGCCTAAAATGCCCTTATGTAGGTAATTCATTGTCAGCCTATAATTGTAATAGGAGTCCATTTCACTGAAATATGGAAGACCGTTCTGATCTTTATAGAATTGTTTAGAATCCTTTGGGACTCCGCCTATGTTATAGGCTTCCGCCCTGATAGCGAATGCTAATAAGAATAAAACTGTGATGATTATCAAAGGTTTGATCTTCTCTGCTTTCATGGTGGATCTCCCAAAAAATATCTTCTTTCGCTGGATATGATTATCTTACCATCTATAAATATTTTATCCTTTTTCTATAACTTCTTCTATTGAAGCTGTGAAACGACACTTTGGGAATCCTTTACAGCCTATAAATTCACCATATCTCCCTGAACGTTTCACGAGGTCGTTTCCACACTTTGGACATTTCCCCACAACTTCCATCTTATCTTTTTTACTTTTACCGCAATGGGGGTCTAGGCATGCTCTCTGCCGGGGCCTGCCATAGGATATTAATGGGAGGCCACATTTTTCACATTTGCTTTTCAGTATACGAGCACCTTTTGGTAGTGGATATACTATCTTACATTCTGGGAATCTTGAACATCCGACGAAACTGCTTTTAGTCTTATCTGAATACCTTATTAGTAGGTTTCCTTCGCATTCTGGACATTTTCCTATTATGCGTCCTTTTTGGTAAGCCTTGTAGAGGTGTTTCCCTATTTCCTCCTTATTCTTTTCTATTTCTTCTATTATTGATATGATCTCTTCCTTGGCTTTTTTGATGATTTTATCCTTTGATGTTTTCCCTTTCATTATCTTTTTGAGTTCTTCCTCGAATTGTCTCGTGAGTTCTTCGCTGGTTATCTTTTCACAATATCTTTTAAGGGTGTCTATTATATTCTCCCCGAGTGGTGTTACCCTGATTTTTTTCCCTTCGATGTATTTTCGATCATAGAGTATTGAGATTATATCTGCCCTTGTGGATTTGGTTCCAAGACCCCTCTTTTCCATCTCTTTTATGAGGGATGCTTCATTGTATCTTGCTGGTGGTTTTGTCTCTTTTTCTTCTGCTATTATTTCTTTGACGGGGATTTTCTCCCCTTCTTTTAATAGTGGGAATTTTTCATCTTCTATTTTTTGGTAGGGGTATTGTTTCATCCACCCCTTTTTCGCAACCTTTTTTCTTGAAAATTTAAAAATTTCCCCGCCTATATTTAATTTTGCATTCATTGATTCGATGATGGCTTTTTCGCTGAATGCGCTTATGAATCTGTATACTATTAGTTCATAAACTTTTTTTTCATGTTTTCCCAGCTTTTTGGGTAGTAGTCCTGTGGGGTGGATTGCTGGGTGTGCCTCGTCCTCTTTTTTGCCCTCATGCGGTTTCAAGGGTTTCTTTAAATTTTTTATTTTTTCTTTAAATCTCGGATCCTTTGAAAGTCCTTTGAAGATTTTCTCATATTTTATGGTTTTTGGAAGTTTTTGAGATGATGTCCTTGGATATGAAATATAACCTTCAAGGTAAAGGTTCTGGGCGATACTCTGTGTCTTCTTAGGGCTTAAACCGAATATTCTGTATGCCTCGGCTTGAAGACCCCCAAGATTGAAAGGTGGAGGGGGCATCCTATTTATCCTGTTTATTTTAACCTCTTCTATAATGGCATCTTTCCCTTGGCATTCCCCTAGTATACTTTTAACTTTATTTTTCTGGAATATCCTACCTCGCTGGTTTAATGCTATTATATCATCTTCTAGGATGGCTTTTATGATCCAGTAAGGTTCTGGTTTGAAATTTCGGATGGCTTTTTCCCTATCTACCAATATCGAAAGGGCTGGGGTTTGAACTCTTCCTGCTGAAAGTTTTATGAACCTGTTAGTTGATTCTTTAACTGATTTCATCAATGAACGAGATATATTAACCCCGAAGATGAAATCTAACACGTGCCTGGCTATTCCACTGTCTACTTGGCCATAATCGAGTTCTATGGGGTTCTCATAGGCTTTTATAATATCATCCCTTGTTAGTGTGGAGAATTTCATCCTTAAAGTCTTTTGGAGGGCTTCGTCCCCACAGAGGTGTTTGAGGACATTGTAGCCTATGAGAGTCCCCTCTATGTCATAATCGCAGGCATGGAAATATCTATCCGCATTTTTAGCCAGACTGTCAATGGCATCTATATAATCTTGGACATAACGTTTCTTTTTATCAACTTCAGGTACAGGGGCCCACTCAAGGTCGAAAAAAAGTTCATCATTTGGGTTTTTTGGTTTTAGGGTGTAAAGGTGGCCTACTGCGGGTATTATTATTGTTTTTTTATTTTTTTCTTGATGTTCCCAGTAGTATGTTTTTTTATATTTTTTCTTTTTTGCATTTGGGAATAGTGCTTTGGCTATTTTTTCTGATGACCGCGGTTTTTCGCATATAATGACTTCGTCCATGGTGATCACATTTTATAGGTAGAATCCGTAAAATTCGCTGCAGTAATTACATATTGGATATTTTCCATAATGGTAGTGGCTGTTGTCATCGGCTTTTATGTTGAATTTTCTTTGGCAAATGAAACAAGTTTCTATTTTCTCTTTTTTGTTTTTCGGTTTCATGTCTCTATACTATTTTGTATCTTTGTAGGAGTAGTAGTTCATCTTTTGTAAGCTTTTTACCATCTTTGAATAATTTGTATATTTCTTCTGCTTTTTTCTTTTCTAGTATCCTTCTTTTATGGTTTTTAGCCGCGTCCACTTTATCCATTCTTGACTTTATCCTCTTTATTTCGATGTTAACTTGTTTTATCTTCCCCATGATCTTTTTTGATTCTTCATGTTTCTTTGATGCCAGTTTCATGAATTTCACGAACTTTTCGTGGGCTTCATCTGCCTTGGCTCTTATTTCGTCTGTTTTCTTGAATTGTTCTAGCATTTTTTCATGGTATTCCTGGGCTTCCTTGGAGAGTTTGACAACATTTTCATGGTATTTTTCTGATAATCTTTTAAGTTTGAGGGCCTTCTTTCGTGTTTTTTCATCTTCGCGTATCTTTGCCAGTTCTCTTCTGAGATCGTTTACTCTGTTAACTAGTTCGTTTTCTTTTTTCATATCTAGGACTTGTGTCTCGATTATATTATCGATTTTTTTAATCTCTTTCTCTAACTTTAGACGTTTTCTACCAGTTGATGACCATTTTAATTTGCGGATCTTCTTATTGGTTTCGTTTCTAAGTCTTTTGTTCTCTTCGACCATCTTGTTTATTTCATTTCTCTTATCCTTGAATTTGATGGCTAAATCCAAGTTTTCTTTAACCTTCTTGTTGAGTTCGTCTCGGAGTTCCTTTTTTTCTTTAGCTTTCTTGTTGAATTCTTCACGTTCTTTTAAGGTGGCTGAAAGCTTATCCTCGTATTCCTTTTTTTTATCGAGAACTTCTTCGAGACTTACCTCACAAGTTTCTTCGAGTTCTTCTATGAGGGGTATTATCTCCCTGAGATCCTTTTTCTCTACTATGGCGTCGGCTTTTTCTTTGACTATTGGTTTAGCATTGAATGCTATGCCCAACTTGGCAGATTCTATCATGGATATATCATTCGCGCCATCGCCTACAGCGACACACTCATCAAAACTAAAACCTTCATCTTCTAATAATTCTTGTAGAACCTCATATTTTGTCTTTTTCACAAGGGGCCCTGTAACCTTCCCTGTTAAGAGGCCATTTTTTTGGTGTAATTTGTTACAAATTATATAATCTAGGTTTAATTTTTTACCTATTATATCTGCTATAATATCAAAACTGCCTGTTATAGTGGCGATCTTGTAGCCTTTCTCCCTAAGATGTTGGATTGTTTCCTCGGCTCCTTTCATTAATGGGAGTTCCTGAGCCAATTTTTTTATATCATCCACCTTGGCCCCTTTAAGTAGTTTCACTCTTTCTTCTATTGATTCTTTGAAGTCCATTTCCCCTTCCATGGCCTTTTTTGTGAGTTCCATTATCTTTTCTTCAACTCCCATTAGTTTTCCGATTTCGTCTATGGCTTCAGCGTCTATTATCACGTTATCAAGGTCAAAGACTACAAGTTTGATCAATAATATCACCATTAAATAAGATCCAGCTCAGCAAGGCGGGTTTTTGTCCTTTCAACGCCGAGCTTAGCATCTTCAACGCTTTTAGCCCCTGTGCAGACAACTTTACCCGACCCGAATAGTAAAAGGACGACCTTGGGGTCATCTAGACGATATACAAGTCCTGGGAACTGTTCAGGCTCATATTCAGTGTTTTCAAGCCCCAATGCCACGGCTTCTAGGTTGAGTGGTTTCCCCAGGTTAGCGGAAGCCACTATATTCTGTATTTTGATCTCGAAGTCCTCTGGGATTTCAGGATCCATCGTCCTCATTTTATCCACTGTTATTTTTATGGCCTTTTTGGAATCTTCGATTGACTTTGCACCGGTACATACAAGTTTGCCTGAACCGAATATCAATGCGGCTGTTTTCGGACTCTTCAATTTATATACGAGTCCAGGGAATTGTTCTCGGTTAAAATCAACGTTTTTCAATGCTTTAGATACTCTTGTAAGGTCTATAGATTTTCCAAGGGTTGCAGAGGCCACTATATTCTCTATTTTAATATCTACATTATTCAATTATTATACCTCCCACTGAAGTTGAAGATATACATTGGAGTCTTTAAACGCTAAATTATATAATATTATAAGTACTTAAAAATTGATTACTATCAAATGCCAATTTTTTATTACACACTCTTCGATTTAAAATCTTTTCAAACAAACCCATGAAACATTATAATAATATAAAATCATTCTATATAATAATAAAAAAATCACATGAAAAAGAACAATTGATAACTCCAGTCATTAAACTAGGACCGGTGAACATCCTTGATCGAAGTAGAAGTAAAAGCCAAAGCAAACCCTATAATAAAAAAGAAACTCGAATCCATCGGAGCCCAAAAAATCAGAACAGAAAAACAAGAAGACATATACTTCAACGCACCCCACAAAGACTTCAAAGTCACAGATGAAGCCCTAAGAATAAGAAAAACACCCACAAAAACCCTCCTAACATACAAAGGGCCTAAAATAGATGAAAAAAGCAAAACCCGACAAGAGATAGAAACAGAAATCCCAAACCCCCAAAAGATGACAAAAATACTAGAATGTTTAGGATTCAAAAAAGCATACAAAGTAGTGAAAGAAAGAGAAATATACCAATTAGACGATTTCACAGTCACAATCGATAATGTTAAAGGCCTTGGAACCTACATCGAAATAGAAAAGGATATAAAAGAAAATGAAGACTATGATGAAACACTCCAAAAAATCTTCAAAATCTACAAAAAACTCGGAATCAGAAAAGGATTCCAAAGAAAATCATACCTCGAATTACTACTTGAATGATCCCATCAAAAAAAAGATTAGGGTGGTAATCATTTGAAATACTTTGTAAGTCCCTTCAACAAAAAAGTAAAATTAAAATTCCCAGCGAAAATCACAATCTATGACACCACCTTAAGAGACGGAGAACAGACCCCAGGAGTCTGCCTAGGAACAAAAGAAAAACTAGCAATAGCAAGAAAACTCGACGAACTAGGAATACACCAGATAGAAGCAGGCTTCCCAGTCGTATCAGAAGAAGAAAGAAAATCAGTTAAAAAAATCGCAAATGAAGGCCTGAACGCTGAAATACTAGCATTATCTCGTACAAAAAAAGAAGACATAGAAACGGCCCTAGACTGCGACGTAGACGGGATAATCACCTTCATGGCCACATCAGATCTACACCTCAAACACAAATTAAAACTAACAAGAGAACAAGCACTAAACGTTTGCATGAACTCAATAGAATATGCAAAAGACCATGGAATATTCGTAGCATTCTCAGCAGAAGACGCCACAAGAACAGACCTTGAATTCTTGAAAAAAATCTATAAAAAAGCCGAAGACTACGGAGCCGACAGAGTCCACATAGCAGACACAGTAGGCGCCATCACACCCCAAGGCATGGAATTCCTCGTAAAAGAACTCAAAAACTTCCTCAAAACCGGAATAGCACTACACTGCCACAACGACTTCGGACTCGCAGTCGCGAATTCAATCGCAGGCCTACTAGCAGGGGCAGAGGCAATATCCACCACAGTTAATGGGATAGGTGAAAGAGCAGGGAACACAGCCCTAGAAGAATTAATAATGGCCCTCCTACTCTTATATAACATAGACCTAGGATTCAACATAAAAGTACTCTGTGAACTCTCAAAACTAGTGGAAAAATGCACACACATGAACGTCCCAGAAAATAAACCCATAGTAGGAAAAAACGTCTTCAGGCACGAATCAGGAATACACGTAGACGCAGTCCTAGAAGAACCATTAACCTATGAACCCTTCCTACCAGAGCTAATAGGGCACAAAAGAAAAATAGTCTTGGGCAAACACTCAGGATGCAGAGCAGTTAAAGCAAAACTCGAAGAATACGGGATAGAAGTAACACGAGACGAACTCTGCAAGATAGTCGAAGAAGTGAAAAAAGCCCGAGAGAAAGGAAGATTCATAAATGATGAACTATTTAAAGAAATCATAAGTTCAGTTAAAGGACCAGTAGACATGTAGTGATCCCCCATGAACATGACCGAAAAGATACTAGCCAAGGCCGCGAGAAAAAAAGAAGTACAACCCGGCGAAATCATTGAAGTTAACGTTGACCTTGCAATGACACATGATGGTACAAGCCCACCCACCATAAAAACCTTCAAGAAAATAGCTGAAAAAACAGGACAAAAAAGAGTATGGGACCCGAAAAAGATAGTAATAGTCTATGATCATAACATACCCCCAAATAACATTGGCGCGGCCGAATTCCAACAAATAACGCGAGAATTCGCGAAAGAACAGGGGATAGAAAACATTTTCAAGCACGGAGAAGGCATATGCCACCAAGTGCTGCCAGAAAAAGGGTTCACAAAGCCAGGAACCATCATAATAGGAGGAGATTCGCACACATGCACCTACGGGGCCTTTGGAGCATTTGCTACTGGAATGGGAGCCACAGACATGGCTATGATATTCGCCACTGGTAAAACATGGTTAAGGGTCCCGGAATCTGTGAAAATAGAAGTCAATGGCGAATTCCAAGAACATGTAACAGCCAAAGACCTCATATTACACATTATAGGAGAACTTGGAGTCGACGGCGCAACCTACAAATCCATTGAATTCACAGGAGAGACCATCAAAGGACTCGGAGTCCCAGATAGAATGACCATCTGCAACATGACAGTAGAAATGGGAGCCAAAAATGGGATAATAGAACCCAACAAGACAGTCATAGAATATCTCAAAAAAAGAACCTCTCAAAAAAATTTTGAAATCTACACTTCAGACCCAGATTATGATTACCATGAAGAATTCTATTTTAACATAGATAATCTCGAACCACAAGTAGCATGTCCAAACTCAGTCGACAATGTCAAAGATGTTAAAAAAGTCATTGGAACGCATATAGATCAGGCATTCTTGGGTTCTTGTACAAATGGAAGATTTAAAGACCTTAAAATGGCGGCTGAAATACTAAAAGATGAAAAAATACACGACGATGTGAGGATGGTAGTAGTCCCAGCGTCCTCAGAAATCTACCTCAAAGCCCTAAAGGAAGGTATTATAAAAATTTTCATAGATGCAGGGGCGATAGTATGCAACCCAGGCTGCGGCCCATGTCTTGGAGCCCACATGGGCGTCCTAGGCCCTGGAGAAGTTTGCATATCTACAAGTAACCGAAACTTCCAGGGACGTATGGGAGACCCCAAATCAAAAGTTTACCTTGCAAACCCTATAATAGTAGCCAAATCAGCCATCAAAGGTGAAATATCCATACCAGAATAGGAAAAAGGGGATATGGAATGGATATAGATGTTGTGGAGGAAATTAAAAGAATTGAGAGATTAATAGGCCCACTTTCGAACACTCAAAAGATACTATTAGCAACTGATGGTTCAATTACAAGAATACTCGACGTCATGTTCGGGGAAGTGACTATAAAAACTCTGGTACAAGAGTTTAGAGAAGCCAGCGAAGAAATCGCTGAAAAACTTGACATAGCCGCTGGGGAAAAAATAAACTACAGGATAGTTCTCATCGGTAACAAGGAGCCTCTCATACATGCAATATCATACATCCCCCTCGCAAGATTAAACAATGATTTTAAAGAGGATCTGATAAGGGCAGACATACCAATCGGGAAAATACTGCGCAAACATAACATCGAATCAAGAAGAGAAGTGGAAAAAATAGACATTGAAGAACCCACAAAGGACCTTAAAAGGATATTCCACACAGATTCATTAATGTTAACACGCACATACAATATCATACACAAAGACAAAATCCTAATAAGGATAAAAGAAACATTCCCCCTCACATACTTCAAATAGGGATTTTGAGGTTATAAATTATGGGTGTTAAACTCAAAGATATAATATATTCCTCTAAAATAAAAGTCGAGGATTTAAAGGGGCGCATTATAGCAATCGACGCTCCAAACACCATATACCAGTTCCTCTCCAGTATCAGGCAAAAGGATGGAACACCCCTAATGGACAGAAAAGGGAGAATAACATCACATCTTAGCGGCATACTCTATAGAACCTCAGCCATCATAGAAAAGGGCATAAAAGTAGTTTATGTATTCGATGGTAAGAGCCCACATTTAAAAATGGAAACAATCACAAAAAGAAAAACTATAAGATTCGAAGCCGAAAAAAAATGGAAAGAAGCCCTCAGAGAAGGAGAAATCGAAGAAGCCAGAAAATATGCTGTAAGATCCGCCAGAATATCCCCCGATATAATATCCACTTCGAAAAAGCTTTTAGATTTGATGGGCATTCCATTCGTTGAAGCACCGGCAGAAGGCGAAGCCCAAGCATCTTATATCGTCCAAAAGGGTGATGCATGGGCCGTCGCGTCACAAGACTACGACTGCCTACTATTCGGAGCCCCAAGAATCGTTAGAAACCTCGCCGTAACAGGAAGAGCACACGAACTAGAACTTCTAGAATTAGAGGGCATCCTGAAAAGATTGGAAATCACGCGAGAACAGTTAGTTGACATAGCACTACTTATAGGGACAGACTTCAACAAAGGAATAAAAGGTATAGGGCCAAAAAGCGCCCTTAAACTCATAAAAGAAAAGGACAACATCTATAATGTACTAGAAGATCTAGGCAAAGAATTAGATGAAGATCCTGAAATTTTAAGGGAGATTTTCCTCAATCCAGAGGTTACAGATGATTACAAACTTTCATGGAGGAACCCAGACAAGGAGGGTATAATAGAGTTCCTTTGTCACGAGCATGAATTTTCAGAAGAAAGGGTGCAAAGCGCCATAAAAAAAATGCAAGTTGAAAAATCTATCCAGAAAAGTTTGACAGACTGGTTCTAACAGACTCCCTCCCCAGCCTATAATAAAAACCCCTTTTGACAGAATACTTGATAAGCCTTCTATAAGATGGGTGTGTTCGAAGAGTCTCCGAATCGCCTATAATGACAAGCTTTCTCCTAGCTCTTGTAAGTGAGACATTAAGACGCCTTAAATCTCTGAGAAATCCTATCCTACCATCCTTATTGCTCCTAACCATGGATATAATTATAATTTCCTTCTCACGCCCTTGGTAGCCATCAACAGTGTTTACCTCAACCTTAGCATGGGATGATATAAGATCCACCTGATCATCATAAGGTGTTATAATACCAATATTAGAAGGTTCAACACCCTTCTTAATAAAAAGATTGGAAACTATAATGGCAAGATCAGCCTCTAATTGATTCTGTAGTGAAGGCGACCCTCTAATCCTCCTCTCAAACTTGCCTTCAATATCAGCAGTGTCTATGAAGAGCAGGGGCTTTTCAGGGTTTAAAAGTTCCCTTCCAAGCTCCCATTCACAGGCTGTATCATCCACAAGATCCTCTACAGTGAAATCTTCTAGGCCAGGGGCTGCTTTTATTCTACCATCATAAAATTCCATGTTGGGGAATTCCATTAACTGAGGATTCATGCGATACTGGACATCCAACATGTATGCCTTGTATGGGTACAATCTTATCAATTCTTCGAATAATGTCTTCTCTAACTCAATGGCATCCTGGTTCAAAATAGTTGGGGGCAACTGTTTATGATCACCCGCTAGGACGAACCTTCCACCACGTGAAAGAGGGATGAGAATACTTGGTATTGTTGCCTGAGAAGCCTCATCCACAACTATAAGATCGAATCTGATACCGTCAAGATATTCTAGTGCTGCTGATGAATTAGTTGAAAGTATAACAGGTGACTTATCCAGTATATCAGCCACTATCCTACCTTCTATATCTTCTATCATCTCGTATAATTTATCTATCTTCTTGTTGATTTTAATCCATTTTGCCATGGATATCATGACATTAGGTGATATTCCCCTGCTTCCTCTCCTTTTCATGGCATTTGCCAGTATTTGACGGTCGCTTAAACCTCTCCTGAAAGATGGTGTGGGCTTATGATATTTTTCCCTTTCTCTTATCAAGTCTTGGATCTTTTCTTCCAGTTCAGAGATCCTCTCATAATCCTGATGATTTTCCACCTTATAGGCTAGACTTTTTTCTATGTTTTCTTTTGAGACCCGCTGTGGATGTCCAAGTCTCACACATTCCACTTTCCCATCTAATCCTTCTAGGATATTATCCACGGCCAGGTTACTCTCAGCTGTTACGAGTAATTTTCTACCCTTTTTAACCTCCTGGAGTATGAGTTCGATGAGTGTTCTTGTTTTACCCGTGCCAAAGGGGCCGTGGATCAGGAAAAAATCCTTGGAGGCTAATGCCCTAGATATCGCCTCCTTTTGGGAATTGTTAAGATGCTCATCTTCTAATTCGAATTCCACTCTTCTAACTTTGGCTGTGGGTTTCCTCTTCTCTAAGAGGAATTCTAAAATATTATAAGTGTTCTTGTTAAGTTTTTTCAGGTTATCTTCCATCCGTTGGAATGTGATGTCATTTGCATATAAGTCGATTCTAACATTTTTTAAAGCCCACCTTGGCACCTTTTCCATGGCCACAATTATGAACCTGTTGCCTTTCTGGGCTACAGTAGCTGTAAGGTCGCTTCTGAGAGGGTTGCCCTTGCTTATAAGTACAAGGTCTCCAACGCTTATCTCAGTTTCGATGGGGGTTTTCCTACCATACTTGACAAGGGTGAATCCAAGTTCCCTGCCAAGGATCTTCCCATCAAGGTTGTTAATGGCCCTACCTATCTTTTCACGTTTTAGAGCTGATAAACGCTTTATCTCCGAGATCATGGCTTCTATCTCGGCTTTCCTTTCCATTTCGACAAGTTCTAGTAATCTTTTAACGTATTCTTTGATTTTGATTTTGCGAACCTCCGGTTAGAATGGTGGATAATCACCGAAAAATTCTATGGCATATCTTCTTGCAATTTCAACTTGTTCGGGGTATTTCTTCGCGAGCTTTTCCTCCAATTCTGGACGGTCTTTTATTGATGCTATGACCTTTAAAATACTAGTATAGGTTCTGAGAGCTTTGTTGTCTATTTTATACTGGATGCATGGCATTTCAAGGGTGATGCAAACATCAGCCCGTTTAAAAAAGGTAGTCCTTATATGGGGGGATACTGAGCCTATTAGAACACCATTTTTCCAATTCAATGAGGGGTGGTACCCCTATTTTCCTTTTACGATCAGGGTCTATGAGTCCTTTATAGTTTTTGTAACAATGCGCTTCAACGTAAATGGACGGTCTATAATATTTTATTAATGAAATTATCTCCTTTCCTTGTCTTGTATTATAATATGATCTTTTCAAAGTGCTGAGGTAGGATGTTGGATCACAATTGTAGATTATAAGTTCACCATCTTTCACATCCTCAAAACTCAATGCTTTAAAGGCTTTTATTGTTGTAAGACCTTCATTTCCGTGTAAGCCCCCCACAAACAATCTCCTAGGCTCATCCCCTTTTTCTATCAGCCTGAAGAAACTCATGTTCCTTCCTGCCAATTACTTAAATATTCCACTTGTCGCGGTGTTAATTCATCTATCTCTATGTTCATAGATTCCAATTTCAACCTTGCAACCTTTAAATCGATCTCATCAGGGGATTTATAAACTCCCGGTTCATAGTCCATGCTTAGAAGATGTTGTGCAGAAAGTGCTTGGAGTGAAAAACTCATATCCATTATCTCTGCAGGGTGGCCTTGTCCCCTGCTCGAAGCCAAGTTAACTAGCCTACCCTCAGCGAGAAGATATAGTCTTCTACCATCACTTAATATGAATTCCTCAATATCCTCCTTGATAATCCTATTATCGACTGAAAGGCTTAAAAGATCATCACGGTTTATCTCCACGTTAAAATGCCCGGCATTAGCCATTATACAACCATCCTTCATCTTTTTAAAATCCTCTAGGGAGACAACATCAATATTCCCAGTAGCTGTTATAAGTATATCCGCATATTTAACAGCCTCATTAACCTTCATAACCCTGAAACCGTCCATTCTAGCTTCTAGGGCCCTTATAGGATCTACTTCGGTTATGATAACATTAGCTCCAAGGCCTTCAGCTCTCATGGCGATCCCGCGGCCACACCATCCATAACCACAAATAACAACGGTTTTGCCCGCTATTAACATGTTAGTTGTGCCCATTATAGAATCAAGTGTTGACTGGCCAGTACCATACCTGTTATCGAAAAGATACTTTGTATAAGCGTCATTAACTGCCACTACGGGGAATCGTAGCGCCCCATCCTCTGCCATGGCTCTGAGACGGTGTATACCTGTGGTTGTCTCTTCACAAGCGCCTTTTATTTTATCTAATAGTTCAGGTCTTTCTCTGTGGGTGAGGAATATCATGTCTGCTCCATCATCTATTAGGATATCTGGTTCATGGTCGAGGACGCGATGTATATTCTCATAATATTCTTGGGTTGTTTCGCCACGCCAACCATAAATGTTAAGGCCAAGGGATGCTCCCGCTGCTGCAGCATCATCTTGTGTGGAAAGCGGGTTGCAGCCTGTCATAGCGACTTCAGCCCCTCCTGCCATTAATGTTAGTCCAAGGTTGATGGTTTTTGGCTCCAAGTGTAGACATGAGGCTATTGTAATCCCCTTGAATGGTTTTTTTTCTTCGAATTCTCTTTTTATGTGTTCTAAGACTGGCATGTGCCTTTGAACCCATTCTATTTTCTCTTTCCCTTTTGGGGCTAATGAAATATCTTTCACGTTATATGGCATGATAATCCCCTTCTTTTCTATAAAAAAATTTAAAAAAAGGTTTGTGTGGGGGGGTTCCTTTAGAGGTATTGTACTTGCTCTTCTACCATGGTTGATTTTGGTTTTATTTTCCTCATTGCCTCTTTGAAGTTTTTCATTGGGACTTCTTTTGCGTTCATGTCTTCTCTGAGTGTTAACATGGCTGCTTCTCTGCAGATTGCTTCGATGTCCGCGCCAACATATCCCTCTGTCATCTCGGCCAATTTTTCTAGGTCGACATCATCTGCTAGTGGCATTTTCCTGGTGTGGACTTTGAATATTGCGAGTCTAGCTTCCTTGTCAGGATCTTCGACTTTCACATGCCTGTCGAATCTTCCTGGCCTTAATAGAGCAGGGTCTAGGATGTCTGGCCTGTTTGTTGCTGCTATTACGACCACGTCTTGTAGTTCTTCTAGGCCGTCTATTTCTGTTAATAGCTGGTTTACAACCCTCTGGGTTACTCCTGAATCGGCTTCTGATCCTGTTCTTCGGGATGCTATTGAGTCTATCTCGTCGAAGAATACTATTGTTGGTGCTGTCTGCCTTGCTTTCCTGAATACTTCTCTAACTCCCTTTTCTGATTCGCCAACCCATTTTGAGAGCAGTTCTGGTCCTTTGACTGCTATGAAGTTGGCTTCGCTTTCGTTTGCAACTGCCTTTGCAAGTAGCGTCTTACCAGTACCTGGTGATCCATATAATAGTATGCCTTTTGGTGGTTTTATGCCGAATTCTTTGAATTTTTCAGGATATTTAAGGGGCCATTCAACTGCTTCTCTGAGCTCCTGTTTTGCTTTTTCAAGTCCCCCTATGTCATCGTATGTTATGTTGGGTACTTGTACTAGTACTTCTCTGAGTGCTGATGGTTGTATGTCCTTTAGAGCGTTTTTGAAGTCTTCCTTGGTTACTATCATCTTTTTGAGGACTTCTTTTGGTATTTCTTCGTCGACTTTTATTTCGGGTATTACTCTTCTGAGCACTCTCATTGCAGCTTCTTTACAGAGTGATTCTAGGTCTGCGCCTACGAAACCGTGTGTTATCTCTGCCAGTTCGTCTAGGTCGACATCATCTGCTAGTGGCATCCCCCTTGTGTGTATTTCTAATATTTCTTTTCTTTCCTCTTTGTCTGGTACTCCTAGTTCTATTTCCCTGTCGAATCTTCCTGGTCTTCTGAGTGCTGGGTCTAGTGCGTCTGGCCTGTTTGTGGCTCCGATGACCATGACTTGGCCTCTTGTTTTAAGACCATCTAATAGTGTTAGGAGTTGTGCGACTATCCTCCTTTCTACTTCTCCTGTCACTTCTTCTCTTTTTGGTGCTATTGCGTCGATTTCGTCGATGAATATGATTGATGGTGCGTTTTCTTCTGCTTCTTCGAATATTTCTCTGAGTCTTTCTTCTGATCCTCCGACGTATTTGCTCATGATTTCTGGGCCGTTTATTGCTATGAAGTGTGCGTCGCTTTCGTTTGCAACTGCCTTTGCAAGTAGCGTCTTACCAGTACCTGGTGGCCCGTACATTAGTATGCCTTTTGGTGGTGTTATGCCTAGTCTTTCGAATAGTTCTGGCCTTTTTAGTGGGATTTCTATCATTTCCCTTACTTTTTTGACTTCTTCTTTGAGGCCTCCGATGTCCTCATAGGTTACGTCTACGAGGTTTGTGACTCCTTCGAGTTTGCTTACGTCTACTGGTTGTGGTTGTATTTCGACGTTTGTCATTTCTGTGACTTTAACGACTCCTGAGGGTTTTGTTGATACTACTGCTAGTTTTAGTTCTCCTAGGGGTGATATGTCCATGAAGTCTCGGAGTAGTTCGTCGAATAGGCTGCCTGTGGATATTTGTTGTCTTATCCCTGATACTATTATGTCTCCTTTTACGAGTACTCTGTTTAGGAATGCTGATCTTATATCGCCTCTTATTATGATTTGTTGTTCTACTGGTGCTAGTACGACTTTTTCTGCTTCTTTTACGTCTGCTTTTCTTATTGTTACTTCTTCTCCTATTGATGCTCGTGCGTTTTTACGTAAGTATCCGTCTATTCTTATGATGCCTAGGCCTATGTCTGATTGTGATGATGCAGCTGTGGCTGCTGTGAGCTTTTTTCCTTCTATTTCGATGATGTCACCGTCTTTGATGCCTAGTTCTTCCATTGCTTGGGGGTCGAGGCGGGCTATGCCTCTACCAACATCTGATTGTGATAATGCTTCGGCTACTTTGAGTTTTATTTCTTTTTTATCCATTTTAGTTCACCTTATTATCTTATTTTTTTGTTATTTTAATAATATTAGTTATGAGTTATCCTAACATTTTAGTAAACTTTTGTAACTATAATACAAATGCACTTTATATTATATAAAGTTTTCGGTAATTTTAAATATGAAAAAATAAAGATGGTATTATCTTATAATCGCGCCAAAACCTTCCAGTAAACCCTTAACCTTTTCATAAACCCCCCGATCAATAACTTCAAACCTAAAGGTTACACTCACCATCCCCAAAGGGATTTGATCACCTTTATAAATATCAATCACACTAGCCTTCACAACACCATCCAAACCCTCAATAACACTTCTTATGATCTCAGGATCACAACCTTCAGGAAACATAGCCGAAATATCATAACTACGCCTAGGAAGATTCTTCACCTTCCAATCCCAAAGCTCATCCTTATCCAAAACTCGAATATTTGACACCTTCAGCTTCACACGTCTCTTACCAACCCTCAAAACGGCAAAATCCGGGTCAACGGACTCTAAAACACCAACATGAACATTACCAGAATAAATATGCTTAAGACCAACCTCCCTACCAACAGAATCCTTCAAAACATCCAACTCCTTATTCAAAGCAAAAATAGCCTTATCAGACCTTCCAAGAGAAGCCTCAACATCATCCAGACACTTAGCGGCGAAACTCATCCACCTAACAAAATCATCCTTTTCTCCACGCCTTAAAAGATCCTCCAAACGCTCAACAGCCCCTATAAACCCCCTACGCACTCTTTCACCATACCTATTATAAACTTGTATAGAATAAGCCAAATAAGGATTCTGCGAAACTATCCTAGCAATAGTATCAAGCATAAGATTATAAATAGGACTCGCAAACCGCCTAGACTCCCCCACATCAACACCCAAATCCCTAATAGTCAACGCAATACTGATATAAGCAAAATGAGTAAGCACCTGAACAACACTCATCATCCTATCATGCTTCTCAGGCGAAGTAACCAAAACCCTAGCACCACGATCCTTCAAAAAACTAACAACCCTCTCAACCCACCTAGACTTCCTCAAAGGAGTTAAAACCACAACCTGACCAGCAAGTGAACGTATCCTAGGACCAAACATAGGATGGGTGGGGAGAACATCAACACCCTCAGGGACAAGTTCTTCCATCAAACGGGCAGGCTCCTCCTTCACAGAAGTCACATCAACAAGTAAAGAACCCCTCCGCATATTAGGGGCAACCTCCCTGATAACATCAAGAGTATTCTCAATAGGCACAGATATGATAACAACATCAGAATCCCTCGCAGCCCTAACATTATCAGGACAATACTCCACACCAAGCTCCCTACTAGCATTCTCCCCAGCAACCCTATCCCTACCAGTTATAGTAACCCTAAAACCTTCACCTTTAAGAAAACCAGCTATCCACCTTCCAAGGCCTCGTGTACCACCAATAACCGTAATATTCATATTACCCTACCTGCTCAGTTTTACCCAACTGGGATGCCTTAACAGCCAAAAAACCACCTAAACCACCAAGTAAAACCGCCAAGAAACATGTTAAAAGAAAACCAGCAACAAAACTGAAAATGTCAACTCCAAGCATACTACTTATCCAATATGGCATCTCAGGCCCCATTATCATATTATAAATAAACAACATGACAGCAAGGATTAAAGTTGCTATTGCACCCACACTAGAACTCCTATCCTCCTCCCTAGTCAGATAAGTGGCTATAAAACCTACAAAGACGAATATAAAAACTCCCCCAAAAAATATGAACAGGACAATCCCAAATATTATACTGATCAAAGTTGCTGTTCCAGCTTCATAATCACCCATTCCAACATCTCCTCCCTAACATATTATATCACTCTAACCATAACCTAGTTAGTGTAAGTTCCCTTATATTATTAGATCTTTCTATGGTGTGAATCAAAAATGAGGATAATCCAAGAGGACAAAAAGAAGGGAGTCATAGAATTAATCCCTGAAACCCTTGACGATCTATGGCACCTATCCCACATAATAGAAGAAGGCGACCTTGTATCTTCAAAAACCACTCGCAGAATACAAGATACTAGTGGTGAGAGGATAAGAAGAGACAGGGGCGTGAAAAAAACATTCTATCTAGGAATCCGTGTGGAATCTGTGAAATTTCATAGATACACTGGCAAATTAAGGGCAACAGGAACCATAGAAAAGGGCCCTGAAGATCTAGTACCACTAGGCTCACACCACACAATAGAAATCAAACTAAACACCCCCCTGCGCATAAAAAAAGAAACATGGTCCAAGTGGGCCTTAAGAAGATTAAAGGATGCCATAGAATCATCAAAAAGATTATATGCTATAATATTAGCATTAGAAGACTACACAGCCGATATAGGGCTTATAAGACAATATGGGATAGAATATTATGGCCCTATTATCGGAGGCATCCCAGGCAAAAGAATACAAACAAAAGACAGACGAAAAAAAATCATCCAATTCTATGAAAAAATAATAGAAGCCATAAAAAACCTAAAAGGAATAGAACTAATCGTCATTGCAGGACCAGGATTCACAAAAACAGACTTCCACTCCTACCTAAAAGAAAAACATCCAAAATTAGCTAAAATCTCAATAATAGAAAGCACAGGAACCGGAGGCCGCGTAGGGATACAAGAAGTCCTAAAAAAGGGTACAATCGAACGCGCAGCCACAGAAAACAGAATAGCAAAAGAAATCAGAAACGTCAACGAAGTACTAGAAAAAATAGCAAAATCCTCAGATTTGATAGCCTATGGAGAAAAAGAAGTTACAGAAGCAGCCAACATGGGCGCAATAAAAAAATTATTAATAATAGACAAACTTGTAAGCGAAAAAGAAACATTACTAGACCTAGTCGAGAACATGGGCGGTGAAATAATACTAATAAGCAGCGAACACGAAGGAGGCAAACAACTAGAAGCACTTGGAGGAATAGCAGCCACCCTAAGATTCAAAATACACTAAAAAACCCATTGAGGGACAAAAGATGGGGATAACAATCAACAACTGTAGAAGATGCAACATTTGCAACCTAGTACTCTGCCCTGCAGGAAACGTTAAAAAAGCGGCCGAAAAGGGCGAATGTTTTGAATGCGGAGCATGCACATTAGCATGCCCATATGAAGTCATAAAACTAGAGAAAACAAAAAAAGAAAAAGTAGAGGTTACAGTAGACGGTAAAAAAGTGAAAGTAGCTGGGCTCGTGAAAGACGCTCTAAAAGCCGCTGGAATAGACGTGGGGAGATCACCCGAAAACAATAAATTTATGCCATGTGAATGTGGAGGTTGCTGGGCCTGCGCAGTCAAAATCAATGATAAAATAGCACTATCATGCATAACACCACTATCAGATGGTATGGAAATAGAAACTGATATAGAAGCGCCTTTAAGGGTTATGAGTGGGTTCGGGGCCCATATGGTGGGTGGTGTTGGAACGCCATATTATCTGAAAAATAGCATAAGACCAATAGAAGTTGTTGGATTCACACACGGTTGTAACCTGAGATGTCCACAATGCCAAAACCACAGGATAGCATTCACAGCAAAAGCACAGCTACTAGAACCAAAGGAAACAGCCAACATCCTACTAGGACTCGAATCAATATACGGGACCGGTACAATAACATTCTCAGGTGGAGAATGCACATTAAACAAAAAATGGCTACTTGAAACAATAAAAAACATAAAAAGAGAAAAAGGGCTTAACATACACGTTGATACCAATGGAACAATCCTTAAAAAAGCATACATAGACCAGTTAGTAAAAAGAGGAATGACACAGATAGGCATAGACCTCAAAGCCCTCAAAACAAAAACATTCCAACACATAACAGGCCTAAAGGACAAAAAAATCGCCAAAGAATACCTAAAAAATTCATGGAACGCCACAGAATACATCAACAACAACTACCAAGAAAAAGTATACCTAGGAATCGGCATACCATACAACAAAGACTTAATAACCATAAAAGAACTCAAAAAGATGGCGGAGAAAATCCGCAAAATCAACCCAGAAATCCAAGTCTGCGTACTAGATTACAGGCCGGAATTCAAAAGACAAAACATCAAAAGACCATCCTATAATGAAATGATCCAAATAAAAAAAATATTAAACAAGGAAGGCCTCAGAACAGTCATTGTCCAAACTACACACGGCCACATCGGACCATGATGGTGGAAGTACCATGTTAAACAAGATCATCATCGCAACAATCCTAACACTAATACTAACACCAACAATAAAATCTCTCATAGAAAAATATGCAAGATCCACCAACCTCTATACTAAAATCAGAGGCGGTACGCCACGTGGAACCGGCTTGGCACCATTCATTATCCTCATATTATTTTTACCCACACCTTACAACCTTCTGGTAGGTATAATGGGTATTTTAGCGTTTATCGACGATATCATAGGAAGAAAAGAGATAAAAAAATTAAAGGTCGAATGGGGACAATTAGCAAGAGGCCTCGGGATAATACTCGTTTCCATCATAGGATATCCATTTATGGGCCCCTCCAGCATCCTTGTGGCCTTAATGATACAACCTTTGAACATTGCAGACATGCAACCAGGAACTGCTTGCACCACTATAATAATAACCTCAATTTTAGTTATCGTCTTATCCTTGTTCAAAAACCAACCCATATACCTTCCACTCCTAATATTAGTCACTTGTCTCGCATATTCACCCTTGGATTACAAAGGAAAGACTATGATGGGTGAAATAGGTAATCACAGTTATGCCATAGCCCTTGGCATAAGCTTCCACCTCATCGGAGGATTCAAAACAGTTCTAATACTATTCCTGGTTACAACATTTATAATAGCCCTAATAAGAAGAAAAAACTTGAAAAGGTATATCCAAGAAAATCTCGGAATCGAAAACCCAACCCTAGGGGACTGTTTCATGGATGTTATAAGTGGGGGTGGACTCGGAGACTTGCTAAGACAATTAATATTAAATGATAGAAAATTCAAGATCGAAAATAGAATTTTAAAAGCCCTTGGATTTAGGAGATTATTTTACAATCCTCATAGTCTGTGAACCCATGGTTAATGGTATTTTCCACCTTTTAGGATGGAAAATAGTAATCCTAGGCCTATCAGAAAACTAAGGATGAATCCAAGCGATCCAATATAGGGTATTCCAGGTGCTATGCGAAGTTCTGCTGTTATAACCATGGATGATCCGATGATCAACGCCGAAGCTAATAATGCGAGTGATATTCTATTACTTGAACGTTCAATTCTATCTGCTAGTTCATCAAGGTTCTTGTGTTCTAATTCTATTCTTATTGTTCCTTCTCCTATCACTTGGAGACCCTTTATGAAGGTTTGGGGGATTTTACCTATCAGATGTTCTAATTGGATAATCTTTTTCATGTCCACCTTGAAAATGTTTAATGGGTTTAAACGGGCTATGATCAGTTTCTGGACCATCTCTTGGGCTATCTCTAGTGCATTAAATTGGGGATCCAATCTTTCACCTATACTTTCGATCATGCTTATTGCCCTTACAAGGAGTACGAAGTTTCGAGGGATTTCCATCTTGTGTCGTATTAGCATTCTTGGCATTGTAAATTCTTTCATGATATTTCCAATCCTTTGAAGATCCGCCCCATAATATCTTTCGAACAAATCCATTATATCATATTTAAGAGCTTCTTTATCAGTTTCTGAGCTTATTATCCCCATAAGTTCAATTTCTTCTATTATACCATTCACATCATAATCTATAATCGAAATTAACAATTCTATGAGCTTATCCCTGAAATCTTTGTCGATGTATCCAACCATCCCAAAATCTATGAAATATAATATTCCACCTTCTTGAACAATAATGTTAGCCGGGTGGGGATCAGCATGGAAAAATCCATGAATAAAAATCTGTTTAAAATAACATTCAAATCCCCGCTTAGCTATAACCTTCCCATTAAATTTAATTGGTGATTTCAAAATATCTGATAATTTCACGCCCTCAACATATTCCATTGTAAGAACCCGGGAAGTGGAATACTCCCTATATACCCTAGGCGCATTGATCATATCATCATCTGCAAAAAGGGAACGAAACCTTTCTATGTTATTAGCCTCATTATAATAATCAAGCTCTTTAAATATACTCCTCTCGAATTCCTCCACGATACCTGGAAGATTATAATATCTAAGCCTTGGAACATTCCTATCCACAAGCTTCGCAAGGTACTTCATTATAATAATGTCCTTACGTATCTTCTCCTCTATACTTGGCCTTTGGACTTTAACAGCAACTCTTCTACCATCCTTCAACCTAGCTTCATGAACTTGGCCAACTGAAGCAGATGCGATTGGATCCTCCCCAAAATCCCTAAAAATGTCACTTATAGACCTTTTAAGTTCTCCTTCTATAGTCTCCTTAACTTCCCTATAATCTAATGGTCTTGCTTCATCCTGTAACTTTGATAATTCCTCTGCAATCTCTTCACCCACCATATCCGGGCGAGTGCTTAACATTTGCCCCAATTTTATAAAAGTAGGCCCAAGTTCTTCAAAGGCCAATCTAAGCCTCTCGGGTGCCGAAGCATCGACTTCCATCTCAGGATCCCTAAAATATAATCTAAGTGGCTTGAATAATCTCTCTTTAAATTTGGTTTTTCCGAGAAATTCACCAAACTGATACTTCCAGAATACTTGGATTATTTCCCTAAGTCTCCTTATATCAGGCTTTTCTGGATAAAATTTCATAAACACCAACAAGAAAATTATATAATATATAATATGTAAAGTTTTAGGATAACTTGGAAGGTACAATAATAGAGGCCCAATAACCTATCCATTGGATTTTACAAACGAATTATACAAGCTAAAATTCAATCAAGGGACTTTAAGATTCTATGAAATGTTCTCAAAAAAATTGTCCAATATGGTGGGGGGACCCCCACTTTTGAGGTGAGGAAAAAAATGAAAGCATTGTTCATGATCACAGGCCGTGGTATGGGTGGGGACGCTGTAATGGGACTTAATATAGCGCAGATTCTTTCTAGTAGAGGCTTTGAATGCGAGTTTGCCTTAGATCGCACAGCCCCTGGTATACTGTTCAAAAAAAGAAATATAAAATGGCACAAGATGCTGATACCACAGGCCGGAGGCCATGCCGCCACAAAATCCAGTCTATTTAAAGCTGCTTTAAAAGCCCTAAAGGCTACATGGGAAGGTTATAAGTTGATAAGAGAGGTTAAACCGGATATAGTGGTTGGTGTTATAGGTGGTGGGGCTGTAATCGGTTGCTTATCGGCTAAATTAGCCAGAGTACCTGCTGTGGGCATATCAAACACTCCAACCGATGCTAGAATATGTAGAATCCTCAATCCAACTATAATGTTACCAGAATCTGGCTTTTTCAAAATCAAAAACATGAAGAATGTTTACAGTTCATACTCTCCAATAGACCCAAAGATTACGATGGGCAACCATGATAATGCGCTTAAAAGGATGCCACCATCCTTCAACGAGGATTTTCCGACAATATTATTTTCCTCTGGTTCGTCACTTTTTGAGCTAATGGCAAAAGCTGCTAAAAAAATAAGTGAAACTGACATAAAAGCTAATATTATTGTAATAGGCCACCCGCTCAAAGAGCGTTATGAAAAATACCTTCAAAGTCCCAGGATCATAAACCTAGGATATATAGATTGGGTTCCGGACCTTTACAGTCTTGTTGACCTTGCAGTGTTATCTGATGATGGAGTCATGATACATGAAGCCATAGCATGCAAACTTCCAATAATCGCATTAAAGGGTGTGAAATATGGTAGATATCATAACATGGCCTCTGTGTTCCCTGGTGCTGTGGTTGAAAGCGATTTTAATAATCTCGAAGACACTTTGAAAAGAGCGCTTGAAATGAAGGATGAAATGAAGGAAAAAGCATCCTCTTATAGTGAAAAGGTTATAAAAGCTGGTGAAAGAATCGCTAATATAATATTGAAGGTTGCAATGGGGGAAATTTAATATTTTGCAAAGAAACGCATTAACTTGTAAATGACATCAGTTGAAGGGTGGGTTTCTATAAATTTTTCGAAATCATAGGTTTTAACTCCTAGCCTTAATAGGAGTGATAGATAAGATACCATATGACGACTTGAGGGGGCTATTGAATAAACTTTTTCTATGGTTCCTGTTTCAAGGTCTACTTGGACTTTACCAAGGCCTGTATTGTCATCTAGGACTTTCCAGAATGAACCAGGACCTGCAGCTCCTGGCATTTTCCCCTCAACGGATTTTTCTCCTTTTGTTTCTTCCATTTCGATGTAACTTACATCATAGCCTAGTGATATTGCATGTGGGATGTAGGTATAATCTATCCTTTTTTCTATCCCTGCAGCATTTAATCCTGCTATTGCACCTTCCATGCGCGCTACTGGTGTTGTTCCAATCCCGCCGATAACATCACCTGCGGCATAAATGTCTTTGCAACTTGTCTGCATCCTATCATCGACTATGATATTCCCTTTTTCACCTTTTTTGACAATGTCTATTATCTCTGAATTGGGGATCATGCCTGTAGCTAGGAATGGGAGCCCCTTAAAGTACCCTTTGTCTGTTTTAACGGCTTCTCTTTTTATATTTTTTATGGTAGTGTTTGTGTGGATTTCAACATCCCTTAATAGTATTCTAGTTATGTAATCTCTTATTTCGCTGTCTATTTTTGCTAAGAATTCTCTTCTGCATATGATATGAACCTTAGATCCTAGTATTGAGAATATGTTAGCTACTTCAGCTGATATAATCCCGCTGCCGATTATAATTAGATTTTCTGGGATCTCTTCTATGTTTAGGATGTCCTGGTAGTTTATGGCGTTTTCACTCCCTTTGATTGGGGGTGTGTATGGTCTTGCGCCTGTTGCTATTATCAGCTTATCATAGTTGAATTTTTCACCTTCTACTTCTACGTGTGTATTGTCTGGGACTTTTGCTTCCCCATATATTACTTCTATCCCCGCCTCTTTGGTTTCCTTTTCTGTTATCTTCCTTATCCTTCTGATTGTCTTTTTGATCCCATCTGCTATTTTCCTGTATTCTAGGTTATAATCGACTTCTAGAATCTGGTGCCTATTGAAAGTTTTAGCATCAGATAAAAAGTTTGTTATGTCTCTTAATCCGCATATGACCATGCAACCTTGGTTTAGGCATGTGCCGCCTAGGTGATTCTTTTCTATGATTGTAACATCTTCTTCTAATGATGCTAATTCTATGGCGGCCGCTCTTCCAGCCGGCCCTCCTCCTATAATGATGTTCATAGGATGTGCCCCCAATTGGATTATCCCATTTTAATAATCTTTATAAGTAAGCTGTTTCAAGTATCATATTATAGTGTTATCTGTATATATATGGAGAGGGATTAGCAATGTGTATAGCAGCGCCTGCTCAGATAATAGAGATTGACGAGGAAGAGAATAGTGCAGTGGTTGATTTTGGTGGTGTGAGGCAGAAGGTTAAGCTTGATCTTGTGGAGGATGTTACTGAGGGTAGATATGTCCTTGTACATTCAGGGTATGCTATTGAGGTGTTGTCTGATCAGGCTGCGAGGGAGTCTTTGGAAGCGTGGGATGAACTTTTAAAGGTTCTTGAAGAGGAGAACCTAGATTAGTATATTGAAACTCTTTTTACTCCTTCTATTTTTAGGAATTTTTTGAGGAGATCGCCTGGGATAGGTTTTTCTGTTATAATTGTCAGTTTTGGGTTTTCTTCAAGTTCTGGGTCGCTTGCATGTGCTTGTCTTATACTTATACCTTTTGAGGCTATTAGGGTTGCGGCTTTTGCTAATATGCCTGGGTTGTTGGCGTTTGCTTCTATTTCAACCACTCCAAGTTCAAGATTTTTCGCTGTTTCTTTGAGGAGGGCTCCTGCTGGTATTATGCTTTCGAAGATTTTTTTTAGGTCTTTGTCTTGTAGTATGACTTGTGTGGTTGCTCTTATTGTTCTTCTGTCGACGTTGGCGGCTCTTGCAAGGGCCATGTCACTTATTTCCACGTCTCCACAGTATATTTTCCCGTTAGGGCCTACTCGGAGTCCGAGTTCTACGATTTTTTTCGCCACGTTTATTCTTGCTGGGTACTTTTGGAATTTGTGTTTTATTTTTTCCCACATTAAAATCACCAATGTACATTATTATACAAGTAAGATTTAAATAGTACTTTAAAGTATAAGTATTTTGTGTACAGACCACAAGGAGCGATAACCATGCAAGGAAGTGAATACTTTTGGAAAAACCCCTAAAACATTCAAACTCGACTTAAAAGATCCATTCGAACTATTCAAGCAATTATACCATGATAATGATTCTGTTTTTCTCCTAGAATCAATGGAAAGCGACACAGGACTCGCAAGATACTCATTCATAGGCTTCAACCCCATCTTAATAATCAGGGCAAAATCAAACATCCTCGAAATAGAAACAAAAGACGACACAGAAAAAATACACACTAAAAACCCATTCGACATCATAAAAAATTTCCTAAAAGAAAAAAACAAATCCAAAGGCTTCGCAGGCGGACTCGTAGGATACATCTCATACGAATCCGCAAGATTCTTCGACAAAATCCCCATAAAAAACCCCGATTTCCCAGATTTCGAATTCGGCCTATTTCTTGATGGGATAAAATTCAACCACCTCACAGGCAAATGCACCTACATAACACTCTCAGAAAACCGACTAGACCACATAAAAGAAGCCTCAAAGGATAACCCCCAAGACCAAAATAAACTCTCATTCAAATACAAAGGAAGAATCTTCTCCAAGGACCAATACGAAGAAATGGTCCTAGAAACAAAAGAAAGGATAAACAAGGGAGAAATATTCCAAGCAGTAATATCAAACGCCCATAAATACAAAATAAAAGGCAACAAACTCCACTTCTACGAAGCCTTGAGAAAAGTTAACCCCTCACCATACATGTACCACCTCAAATTAGGTGAAAGGGAGATCATAGGCTCCAGCCCAGAAATGCTTGTAAGAGTTGAAAACAGGAACGTGGAAACATTCCCCATCGCAGGAACGCGCCCAAGAGGATCAAACGAAAAAGAAGACAAAAAAATCGCAGCCGAACTTTTATCAGACGAAAAAGAATTAGCAGAACACCTAATGCTAGTAGACCTTGCAAGAAACGACCTAGGAAAAATCAGCAAATACGGATCAGTCAAAGTCAAAGAGTACATGAGTATAAAAAAATTCTCACACGTACAACACATCATCTCCCATGTAAAAGGAAAACTCAGAAAAGACAAAACAGCAATCGACGCTCTATCATCAGTATTCCCCGCGGGGACGGTTACAGGAGCCCCTAAAATACGCGCAATGGAGATAATAGATGAAATAGAAGCCACACCCAGAGGTGCATATGCAGGAGCCCTAGGCTACTTCTCATTAAACGGAAATGCTGATTTTGCAATCACAATACGATCCCTCATAACCCAAGGAACCGAAGGAAAAATACAAGCAGGCGCAGGCATAGTATACGATTCAATACCAGAAAAAGAATTTCTAGAATGTGAAAACAAGGCAAAAGCACTTATATATTCACTCAAAATGGCAGGTGAAAAAAGATGATACTCCTAATCGACAACTATGACTCCTTCACATACAACCTCCACCAACTCATCGGAGAAATCATGAAAGAAAAAAACATGAAACAAACCCTCAAAGTGCTGAGAAACGACGACAAAAAACTCCTAAACCTCAATAAATCAAAAATCAAAAGCATAATAATATCACCAGGCCCGGGCAACCCCCTAAACAAAAAAGACTTCGGATTCTGCCATGAAATAATCAAAAAGTTCAAAAACAAACCGATATTAGGCGTCTGCCTTGGACACCAAGGAATATACGCAGCCTTCGGCGGCAAACTATGCTACACAAAACCCACACACGGAAAAATAACAACAATATTCCACAATGGCACCCACATCTTCGAGAATATTCCAAATCCCATCAAAGCCACCCGCTACCACTCAATCGCATGCGACCCACTCCAAAGGCCACAAGAAATCGAAATAATAGCATGGTCCGCAGATGGCATAATCATGGCAATAAAACACAGAAAATATCCAATCTATGGCTTACAATTCCACCCAGAATCCATAGGAACAGCCTATGGAAAAGCAATACTCAAAAACTTCCTCCTAAATGGGTGAATCCAAAAAATGATACTCAAAAAAATAATCACAGAAAAAAGGAAAGAAATCTCCAAAATCAAAACTAAAGAAACAATCAATGAGCTGAAAGACAGAATAAGTACAAGCGATCCCCCAAAAGATTTCAAAGAAGCACTTAATGGAAAATTTTCAATCATATGCGAATATAAGAGGGCCTCACCATCCACAGGACCCATATCATCAAAAAGATTAGAAGAAAGTATAAAATCATTCGAAAATGGGGGTGCAACCGCCATATCAATTTTAACTGAAAAAAAATTCTTCAATGGAGACATCAAATACCTCAAAACGGCTAAATCAATAACGAACCTCCCAATTTTGATGAAAGATTTCATAATAGACGAATACCAGATATTCCAAGCAAGAGCCTATGGAGCAAGCTCAATACTTCTAATAGCTAGCATATGCCCCAACCTGGAAACATTTATAAACATATCCAAGAGCCTTAACATGGAACCCCTCATAGAATGCGAAAATTCCCTGGAAATCTACAAGGCCCTCGAAAACGGAGCCGAAATAATAGGGATAAACAACCGAAACCTAAGCAATTTCACAATCGATTTCAACAAGACTAGAGCATTTGCACCTCTCATACCCAACGAAAAAATCTTAGTATCAGAAAGTGGCGTGAAAAGGTCAGAAGATGTTAAAATGCTCCGCGAATACGGCGCAGATGCAATTTTAATAGGAACAGAGGTTATGAAATCAAAAAATCCATCAGATTTTATAAAAGACCTTTTAATAGCAGGAACCCTCACTCCCAAAGGAGGATCACCCATTGAATGAAATCAAAATTTGTGGTATAACAAACAGAAAAGACCTCAAATTAATCAATAATAAAGTAGATTACATAGGATTTATAAACGTTAAAAGATCACCCCGCTACCTCCCATTATCCAAGATCATAGAACTGGTAACTGACAAAGAAAAAGCCGTGCTTGTACTAGAACCAAAAAATCCAGAAGAAGTCATAGAAAAAGTTGAAAAAACAAGCATATCCAATGTTCAACTCCACTCCTTCAAACCATCACAAATAAAAAAACTAAAGGTTCAACTCCCAGAAAACATACTACTTATAAAAGCTGTGGGAATCCCAGAAAAATTATCCCCCAAGAAAAAAAAGGAAATAAAGTCCTTCGCCAAAGTCTCAGATGCCATATTATTTGATTATGAACTCCAAGGAAAGACAGGAGGAACAGGAATCCAAATACCACTAGATATAGCATGCCAAGCAGCAAATATCGCTACACGTGCAAAAAGGGATATAAAACTTTTTCTCGCGGGTGGAATGAACCTCCAAACTTTAAAAAAGAATTACAAGCTTATAAACTCCCATTTTGATGTTGTGGATTTTAATTCATCCCTTGAAAAATCACCCGGGATAAAGGATCCCAATAAAATCAAGGAACTGCTAAACTACGTTAACAAGGTGATCAAATGATAAAAAATGGCAAATTCGGCAAATATGGTGGAATATTCGTACCAGAACTTTTAATACCCGCATTAGAAGAGCTAGAATCAGCATTCTTCAAATACAAAGATCATGGCAGATTCAACAAAGAACTTGATTATTACCTGCGAGAATTTGCAGGAAGACCAACCCCATTATATTTCGCGTCAAACCTTTCCAAAAAACTAGGATGCAAAATATACTTGAAAAGAGAAGATCTACTCCACACAGGAGCCCACAAAATAAACAACACACTAGGACAAGGACTATTAGCAAAATACATGGGCAAAAAGAGGCTAATAGCTGAAACAGGCGCTGGACAACATGGTATAGCAACCGCAGCAGTTGGTGCAATGCTAAAAATGCCAGTAGATGTTTACATGGGAGCTGAAGACATAGAACGCCAAAAACTCAACGTATTCCGAATGGAAATCTCAGGAGCAAAAGTCATACCAGTAAACACAGGATCAAAAACATTAAAAGACGCCATCAACCAAGCAATGAGAGACTGGATAAGCAACATAGAAGACACACACTACTTAATAGGCTCCACAGTAGGCCCACACCCTTATCCCACAATAGTAAAACACTTCCAGAGCATAATCGGAAAGGAAACCAAACAACAAATACTAGAAAAAGAAGGAGAACTCCCAGATGCCATCATGGCCTGCGTAGGTGGTGGTAGCAATTCCATAGGGATATTCTCAGCATTCATAGAAGATAATGTAGAACTTATAGGAGTCGAAGGAGGTGGAAAGGGCCTAAAATCAGACGAACATGGAGCCACACTTTGCAAAGGAACCACAGGAATACTACACGGTTCACTATCCAAAGTACTGCAAAATAAAGATGGCCAAATAAAAGAAGCACACTCAGTATCAGCCGGACTAGACTATCCCGGGGTCGGACCAGAACACTCATACCTCAAAGAAATCGGAAGAGTAAAATATGTTGCTATAACAGACCCCGAGGCTCTAAGAGGCTTCCAATTACTTTCAAAATATGAAGGCATCATGCCAGCCCTTGAAAGTGCCCACGCAATAGCCTACATGGAAAAATATGCTAAGAAACCTGAAAACAAAGGCAAAACAATCATAGTAAACCTTTCAGGTCGTGGGGACAAGGACATGTTCCTAGCAGCCAAACTACTAGGAGTGAAAACATGAAAACGTACCATGAAATGTTCACAGACCTTAAAGAGAAAAAAGAAGCTGCTCTCATGCCATTCATCGTAATAGGAGATCCTGATTACAAAACCTCATTAAAAATAGCAAAAACCCTAATTAACAATGGTGCAGATGCGCTTGAAATAGGATTCCCTTTCTCTGATCCAATAGCAGACGGTGCAACAATACAAGAAGCGGACACAAGAGCCCTGAAAAATGGAATAACGGTAGACAAATGCTTCAAATTTCTAAAAAAGTTGAGAAGATCCACAACAATACCCATAGGATTACTCGTCTATTATAATCTCATCTACCAACATGGCGTGGAAAAATTCTACGAAGATGCCATGAAAGCCGGTGTTAACAGTATACTAATCGCAGATCTACCCCCAGAAGAGGCAGAAGAAGCCCTTAAAGCCTCAAAAGAATATGGTATTGATCAAATATTCATCATAGCCCCAACTACCTCAAACGAGAGACTGAAGATGATCTCAAAACACGCATCAGGATTCCACTACCTCGTATCAGTCATGGGAGTCACAGGCGCGAGAAGAAAAGTTAAAAAAAGCACCCTCACCTTCATAGAGAGAGTCAAAAAAAATGGGAAACTCCCAATAATGGTCGGATTCGGAATCTCCAAACCATCACATATAAAAGAAATAATCAAAGCAGGAGCTGACGGAGCCATCGTAGGAAGCGCAATAATAGATATCATAGCAAAAAACTTGGATAATCAGGAAAAAATCCTCAAAGAAATCGCGAAATTCACCAAAAAGATGAAAAAAGCCACGAGGAGGTCATAAATGATAAAATCAAAAGAAAGGGTCGAATTTAATGATATAATCCAGAAAATAACAACTGGCACCAATCTAGAAGAAAAAGAAGCATATACTTGCATGATGGACATGATCCATGGCAGAATGAACGAAATACAAATAGCCGCAATACTAACCTCTTTAGCTACAAAGGGGGAAACAGTCCCAGAGATAACAGGATTCGCAAAGGCCATGAGAGACTCTTGCAAAACTATCAAAACACCCCCAGGAGTAGATGTTGTTGACAGCTGTGGTACTGGAGGTGACAGGCTTAAAACATTCAATATAAGTACTGCGGCCGCGATAATAGCAGCATCAGCAGGAGTTCCAATAGCAAAACATGGTAACAGGGCAGTTACAGGCTCATGCGGGGGTGCTGACATCCTTGAAGCTGCAGGGGTGAAAATAGACCTCCCAATCCAAAAAGTAGAACTTTCATTGGAAAAAATAGGGATCACATTCATGTTCGCGCCAAAATTCCACACAGCCACCCGTAATGTAATGCCCATAAGAAAAACACTTGGTATAAGGACAATATTCAACATCTTAGGCCCATTAACATCCCCTGCAAGGGCTAGAATACAATTATTAGGCGTTTTCGACCCATCCTATGTGAAACCACTAGCAGAGGTTCTTTATAGATTAGGGGTTAAAAGGGCGATGGTAGTGCACGGCTTCGATGAAAAAAGCGAACCAGCCATTGATGAAATATCCATTATGGGCGAAACACACACAGCCTTCCTAGATAATGGTAAAATTCAGATAAAAAAATTATACCCAGAAGACTTCGGATTAGAAAACGGAGACTCTGAATCGATAAAAGCAGGTTCCACAACCCGCGAAAACCTCAAAATATTCCTTTCAGTTTTAAAGGGTAGAAGAGATTCAAAGGCGGATAAAACGCGATTTAATATTACTCTTGCGAATGCCGCTGCCCTCGTTTATCTTGCAGGGAAAGCCAAAAACTTTGAAGATGCTGTGGAAATAAGCAAGGAATATGTCAAATCAGGAGCGGCCTTAAAAAAATTGAAAGAGTTTGTGAAATTTACAAGGGATGGGCCCGCTGGGATTTGAACCCAGGACCTCACGGTTATCAGCCGTGCGCTCTAACCACCTGAGCCACGGGCCCCCACTGTTAATTTGACTTTTTTGCATTCTAGTCTTATAAATCTTTTACTATGAAATGCGTTGATGGAGTATTAATAGCTTTTTCATCTCATTTATTGTTTCTTTAAAATCTATGTTTTGGATTATGTATAGTGTGCATCCTATCATGGCAGAGGATATCATCATTGATATCCTTAGCATTTCTATGTGTTCACTTAAAGTTTTTATTGTATCTTTTATCCTCTTTTTCGCGTCAAGTTTTCTTCTCAATAGTATAAGTTCTGGGGGGGATTCTATAAGTATTATGAGGGACGGTTTTATGATTTTAACGGGTAGTGATAATATGTATCCTATGGGTGATTGGTCAAGGCCATGTAAGTCTATTAGGGCTTTTTTTTGCTTTTTTATTTGAAGTGCAGCTTCTTTCCATATTTGGTATTGTATCTGTATTGGGAGTGAGAATAGTTCATCTTCTGTCTCTGCGAGGTTCTTTTTCCTTGCAATCTTTAACATGAGATCTCCATAGTTTATGTGGGGATAGTCTACCTTCTCTGATAATTTTTTACATAGGCTGGTTTTACCCACTCCTGGTACTCCAACCACGCTTATGAGGTCTTTTCTCCTTGGCATTTATAACTTGTTTACCATTTCTGTGATTGCATCTGCCATTAGATGTCCTGCTATGATAATCTCGGCCCTGTCGATCCCCTCAACTTCTTCTACTATGTTTTTTGCATCCATGGCCATTCTAGCTGCGCTCATGCAACCTGGGTTGGTTGGTCTTATGGTTATCTTTGCTATTGTCTGGTCTCTCTGTTCTATTTCAATGTTCTCAACAAGTCCCATGTCCATTATACTTATACCCATGTGTGGGTCTGTAACCTTTGCTAAAGCTTTCTTTATTTTCTCCACGAGATCATCTGCCATTATATTACCTCTAATTATGATTTGATGATAAAAGTTTGATTTTTTCTAATCTTTATCCTAGTTTAGCATTTAAATAGTTTATTATTTGGTTCTGTGACGTACTTTAACGGCCACCCCATATTCTGCTTTTATCATCTCTTCTCCGTTTAGGATGGCTTTACCGACTCCGACGAGTTCATCCTTCCGTGTTATTATAACTTCATCCCCTGGGATTATACTAGGATCCGCGTCCACCACTCCTGGCGCGAATAGGGTGTTTGACTCTAATTTGAAATCTATTTCAACCCAGTTAATCTTTAAATCTGCTAGTAGGCGCCCTCCATGAAGCGTGGGCACATATAATCCCCTGTCCATCATTAAAGTGTGAAGATGGTTATTATCTTTGTCTAGGATCATTTTGTTATATCTTCCTTTTATTTTAAAATCTTCGGGTATTAGATTGGCTCCTTTTTCGCCAAATTGATATTTTGCGATGGATTTTAACCCGTTTAAAAGTTTTATACGTTGAGGTATTTTTTTATAACCTCTTATACTTTTTTTAAGGTTTTCCATGGATTTTTTGGATGTTGGTTTATCGTTAAGGCAAGTGAACTTACATTCATCAAGATACTCCTCGCAGACTTCCCTGTAACCACCTGTTACATGAGCTATAACATCCTTATCCCTGACATAATCCCTTAAAACTTCTCCTGTAACCTTTTTTTCTTCCCATGACCATTTACCTGTTGTTGAAACATCATAGGATGAAATAGGATACGTATTTTCCATCTCCCTTGGACAGATAGCAAATGGTGATGTTAATATCACTTCCTGGATTCTACGAGTAACTTTCCTGAATATCTGATGAGACCTAGAAGTTGAATAGGGTTTTTTCATACTACAAGGTAATATTACCACTGCCTTCCCAGTAGGTTTGAGGAGTTTCATCCTCTCCCGCCAACGGACGGCCTCGGGACGATAGAGAGATTCTTCAATGGAACATTGCACCCTTATCACTCTATGAACCCCCAGGTATTGAACCATCCAACCATTTTATACCGGCAAGCTCTGCAAGTCCCTTCTTAAAGGAAAATATATCAGAATCATCTAACAATCTAATATCGTCTTTACCAGTTACCCTTGCGAAATCTGCAATCTCACCAGTAGCAACCTTTATAAAGTTTTCCAGCCTCTTGGTTGCCTTTTCAAGGTCAAACTGTTTCATTAAATGGGGATCATGTGTCGTGATGCCGGTAGGGCACATTCCAGTATGACATAGACGGTGTTGTTCACAGTTGAGGGCTATGAGGGCTGCGGTACCGATATAGATGGCGTCAGCACCCAATGCTAAACATTTTGCCATGTCAGCTGAAGTTCTAATACCGCCACCAGCTATAAGGGAAACTTCTCCCCTTTTTTCTTCTTCTTTGATTATCTGAGCCGCTCTTGGAAGCGCGCTGATGAGAGGAAATCCCACATTATCCCTTATATGCGTGAAAGCTGTGCTAGTACCCCCACCAAATCCGTCAATACTTATGAAATCAACACCACAATCAATTAGTAACCTAATATCCTTTTCTATGTCTCCACATCCTATTTTAGCCCCAATCGGGGCGCTGGGGTTAATTTCACGGAGCCATTCAATCTTCTCTCCTAGTTCTTTGACATTTTTTATATCAGGATGACGAGCTGGTGAATACGCTCCTTCACCCTTTTTTATCCCCCTTATCCGCGCAACGTCCGAACTTATCTTTTCAGGGGGTAGGTAACTTCCTTTACCAGGATAGGCTCCCTGGCCAAATCTTATTTCTATGGCAGCGGCCTTTTTTATAATATCTTCGTTTAATCCGAACCTTCCGGTTGAATATTGTAGAATGAGCTGGGATGATGCAACTTTTAATTCATATTGTAGTACTCCCCCTTCACCTGAATTATAGGCTATCCCTAGTTTTTTAGCTGCAAGTGCAATGGCTTTTTTGGCCTTTTCTGATATTGCACCATAGCTCATCCCACTTATTATAATGGGTGAATTGACTTTAAGCGGTTTTTTGGCCTTTGGACCAATTGTAACTTTTGTGTTGACCTTTGCATCCCCATTTAATGGCATTCTGTGGATTTGTGCTGGTATGAAATTTATGTCATCGAATGTGTATGGTGGTTTTTTTGGCGAGCCCATTGAACCTATAACGTTTTTTCCCTTTGACATTATTTTTATCTGGATAATTTTTTCATAGTCTCCTGGGTCTTCACCTTTTTTTCTCCGACGCATGAAAATGCGCTCATCACCTATAAGATCTTTATTACAGAAATAAAGGCCTTCTAATTTTTTCTCATAGTATACTGGGCATGAGGAGCAGAGGCATCCCCTCTCATGCACCTCAAATCGGCTGTTACCCTCTAGGCAATATAATGATTCTCCATGGAAGGGGTAACTTGGGCATTTTGGGCAAAGACAATCCTTATTTGACAATTTCACCCCCCCGATCGGAGAGAATTTAAAGTTCGAGTTCTCTGTGCAATTTTTTAAGCCTTTCTATTGCGGGATGATTTTTTCCTAACTTTTTTTCCCATTTTTTCAATACAAATGATATGTCTACTTCCTTTTCCCCATTTATAAGGTTATCAGCATGTGCAACTATCTTTTCTTCTAGGGTGACTGGAATATAATCCTTCGGGGGTAAGCCTAATAATATTGCCTCATCCTTTGGTATGCCAGCCCCTATATGCCTTTCAACTATCTTTATTATACTCTTAGGGTATCCTCTTTCTTTGAGGATTTTAGCCCCTATTATCCCATGTTGGATGTTGTTAGTCTTGCATCTTCCTATGTCGTGTAAAAGGGCGGCTTCTTTGATTAATTTTCTGTCAACTTTAAAATTCTTGGATATTTCAAGCGCCTTTTCAGCCACTTTTTTAGAATGGTTTATAACCCACTGGGGACAGCCAACTTCTTTAAGTAGGCGGATGCTCAAAAAGTCACCTAAAAATTCCTTTTAAGAATAAGATCTGAAGTTGAAGGGTACTTCTGAACCATTATTTTCATATAGTCTCAGTTCTTCTTTGATTTCTTGTATTATCTCTGAATTATCCATGTATTCAAGTTTCTCATGGCATTCTGGGCATCTGAAATTGTTTTCAGCAGCTTCATCAAAGGTGTACCTGTAATGGCCGTTTTTGCATGCGAAGAACATGTTATTTTCTTCGAATGCTAAGAGTTCTTTCAGGTTTTCTACAATCTCACGGTTTCTTTTCTTCATTATCTTCTCGAGCTTCTCTGATTCGAATTTCCACGTGTAAGTGTACCATTGAGTTTCGGGGTCCTTACTCCTTTTGTAACTTGCTATCCCAGCATCATAAAGTTTATACAATATTCGGCGGACTGTGTTCAATTTTAGGCTGGTTTTCTCGGCTATCTCCTCATCAGTTATACTACCCCTCATCAGACACTCAACTACTGGCACACCCTCCTCTTCGTTGACTATTTCATGGATCAACTCTTGTATTAATGTATTGTTAATCAATTAAACTCCCCCTGGCACTTGGAAATAACCTAGTAAAAAATTTACGCTGCTATTTTTCTTGCAATCTGGCAGTACCACTTTTAGATTTGCATGTAATTCTATGAAATTAATATTATATAAATTTATATATAAAAGGGAAATGGAAGTTTTTAAATATTGGTATTATTTACTGTAATAAGCTTATAAACTGGGGGGATGGGCCTATCATCCCACTATCATAATATCATCCCCCCTTAATGAATTTTTATGTCTATTCCAAGAGTTTTTCTAGCGTCTTCACACATCATTAGGGGGTGGTTCCCTCGATAAGGGATTAAATTTCTCTGATTATAAGTGCAGGCACATGTTCAATTGATTCAAGACTTCTAATAGTTATCTTATCCTTTTCTTCCTTAAAGATTTTCTCCATATCATAGACCGTTTCAATATGTTCCTCACGGTTTTTATGATAATCTTCTGCAACCTTAGCTATCTCAAATATAATATCTATGTTAATCCTCCTTGAAACTGCAATTGGTGTTGGTAATATTGTATCTGAGAATCTTCCAAGGAGATAACCCCAAAATCCAGTATCAGATTTTATACCATCAACGGCACATGGCAAGGGAGTGAAATAATATCCCATCAACTTGTAGGTGGCATCAGTATCAACTATAATAACTGTAACATCCTTACCATAACCATCCTTTATGCTCCTGGCAATATCCTCTGAAACACTCTTAGGATTCTCTGGTAAGAGAGCTACTAAAGTCCCTGGAAGATTACTCAAATCAATACCAGCCTCAGAACCAGGCTTCAAAGCATGCTTAATACCATAATATCTGAGCACAACCTCTTTGTGGGCCCTAGCCTCCTTTGGAAGTCTTCTCAAATTTCTTATTGTCCTCTTTTTCACCCCAAACAATGGCCCCAGGAGGTAACCCCAAATATATTTAGACCACACATCCGCAAGTAAAAAAGCTAAAAAAGATGGTTCATACTCTGATTCATCAACTATACGCCCCTGTGATATGGCGACTGGCGTCTCAGAAATTACAAGATAATCCCCATCATCGACTATCGGACCAGCCTTATCTATAAGTTCATCCAAACCCTCATTAGGCTTTATATACCCCGTTTTCACTGGAATGACCCTATATTTATCCATGGAGGATCATCTTCCCAATTTTATAGGGGGAGCCCACACCTTCAAATCAATCCCCTCTATAAGGGCCCTTTCACCCTCCAATTGTACTATGACCCCAGAATGTACCTTCTGCATCATACAATGATGGGGTATGAAACGGACAGTTTCGCCTACAGAAGGTAATCTCCCCTCTATTATACCCTCAAATCCACTAACAAGACATATACCAATCTCTTTGAATTCAAAATCCTTATCAAGCCTATGACATGGACCCACTATATGAACAGTGATAAGCCCATGATTTTCATCTATTATCTTCGCAAAATGGGTTATGGGACAACCAAGGGGTCTGTAACGGATTACTTCCCCTATGTTAAGTTCTTCATTTGTGAAGGGGTAAAGTATTTCACGACAAGAACTTTCACTTGGGAGTGGCTTCAATATGAAATCGGCCTCATAATCATCTAGTAGACCAGTTATCACTTTCTCCTCAGGTATTATTTTCTCCTCTTTGAGTAACCTTTGAAGTTCTTCAAGGTTTTTTGTGAAAATCTCCTGGTATAAGAATCTGCAGTCTTCGAGTTTAGCATGTCCCCTTATTAGGGCGCCTGCAAATTCGTCACATCTTGCATAACCACATATACCACAATTGAAACCTGGGAGGGATGAAATAATCTCTTCTTTAACCGATCTTTTTTCCATCATCATAAAAACCTCTCAACAAAAAGATACAAACTCTCTCTCTTTTTTTGAAAGCTTGGAATGTGAATTCCGTCGTTCGATTTTATTCTCCTTGATATGTTTGGAATCCATCTATTCTTCGAAGTATCCCCCTATGATGTTTCTTGTTAACCCTTGTTTCACCCACACATAATGTGCATACTGCAAGTGGGGCAGAGTGTCTGAGTTTTTCGCTTTCAAGGGAAACTTCTGGGCTTTTAACCATCTCCTCTGCCAATTCTAAGCATCCTTGGCCGCTTAACCCATTAGCTTCTATTATCTTGGCATTAGGGTTTACTTCGAGTATTCTTTCCCTGAATATTTCACGTTCCGCCTGTGATATCATATCCCCTTTGGTCACCACCACAATATCCGCTGTTGAAAGGAACGGACCAACCTTTAATGGTGTGTTAGGCCCGCTTGTGGCATCTATAACACATACACCTAGACAATTTTTTGTATATGGTGCACATCTATGACATAAGCCAGCAGTTTCTACTATAAGAAAGTCTGAATTGTTCTCTTGCGCCCATTTTATCATGTCTTCTATGTTGTATATCGCATAATGGTCTGGGCACATGTCCATTGATAGGCCTACAAGGGTTGGTACGCCTATTTTTTTGAATTTTCTATCATCGTCAGTGTAAAGGCAATCAATTTTAACAACTGATGCTGTGAAATCATCTCTCATAAGACTTTTTAAAACGTGAACTAGGACTGCTGTCTTCCCAGAACCAGGAGTCCCTGCTACTATAACCATTCTCATCCTTATTTCAACCCTCCACTAGCTAGTTAAACCCTTAAGTTGTATATTCTCTATGATTTCACCATGTCTTACCTTGTCCCGCAAGTTGAGGAGTAGATCGTCTATCTTGCTAAGTTCTTTTGAGAGTTCCTTTTCATGGGGTGTGGTTGTAACTATTTTTTGCATGCCACCATTTTTCATGACAATCCTTTTATCCGTCATCAAGGCGAGGATAGGGTCATGGGTGACTACCATAACAATCTTACCATGCCCTGAAAGAACCTCTAACGCCTCATGTTTCCTTATACCAGCATTTTCTATCTCGTCGATTAGCACTATCGGAGAATCACTTATTATAGCCACATCAGCTACCATAAGGGCCCTTGATTGTCCCCCACTTAATATTGTCAGATCATGGCTCTTTTTTATGGGTTCGCCTGTTAATGTGTTAGCCAATTCTATAACCTTGTTTACGCATGATTTGTGAGCGCCTCTACATTTAGCATGGAGTGTCAAGAATTCGCCTACTGTCATGTCAGCCAAGAAGTTCATGTTCTGTGATAATTGGGCCACCATCTTCTTACGTGGGTTGGTACGGTCTTCGTATGTTGGCTCTTTATCATTTACGAGTATTTTTCTCCTGGAAAAGGTATCCCTTTGGGCTAATTGTTCAATATCAGCTATTAGTGAACTTTTACCGCTACCTGTGGGGCCTACTACACCGAATATTTCACCCCTGTTTATATCAACTCTTCTGACGGGTTCTTTTTTCCCAAATTTGTCATAGCCGCCTAATATTGTCACCTTTTTTATCATTAGAGCTTCACCTTTCCTAAAGTATCCCCTCTAAGCCCTCTTCGCATGCTTTCAAGGGAAATAACATCTTCTGGTGGTATGTTACCAAGGTTGGCATTGGGTCCTATTTTTAGGATGAAATAAACTTGTTGATTTTTTTGTGGAGCTTCCCATATCAACTTTTCCGCTGGTAAATGCTCTATAAGGTATTCAACTTCATCTTCTTTAACATTACCTTTCTCATCATATACTCCAATGTTCTGGCCACTTTCTCTAGCTTCTATCAAAACCTTTTCAGCACCTGCTCTAAGATCATGTTTCACATGTTCTACCCTTTCCTTGAGACTTATTATTTTATCATTCCTTGGATCTTTTTTACCAACTTCTGAGATCACTTTAAATCCATGATCTATTGTATTCTCTATTACCCTGGTTTTCTCCTGCCTTGGCAAGTCTATTGAGCCATCTGATATTTCAAGGTATTTGAAGCCGAGCTTTTCAGCTTCATGAAAATATTCCTCTAATTTACCTTGGATATATGCTATCTCAAAAAGTGTGCCCCCAGGGTGTGCTTCAACCCCATAATCCCTATAAATCCTGATTTTTTCTTTTATAATATCTCTATCACATAAGCTTATAATACCCCATCCAAATTTTACAAAATCTAAATGTTCACCAGCTATCTCTAAGAAATCCTCTACCATACGGGGGCCTAAACCCTTATCTAACATCATGGTAATACCAGTATTATATTGTTCTCTTATCCTGGCTGGTGCTAAAAAATTAAAGGCATGCATTATACTTCACCTTATCGTCATGGGTTGAAGGGGATGGTCATATGCTAGGTGGATTAAATAATATAACTTGTCTAATATAAAATTATGGTGATTTCTATGATAAAGGGTATATGCTATTTTGAGACCCCGGGCCCAGAAAATACTGATAAATTATTAAAACTTGTTAAAGAGAGGTCAGAGGAACTTGACATAAAGAATATAATTGTTGCATCCGTTTCTGGTAGGACAGCCCTCAAATTATCGGATATATTAAGTGATGCGGATATCGTGTGTATCACCCACCATGCAGGTTTCAAAGAAAAGGGAAAATTAGAAATGGACCCTAAGATAAAGGATGAATTGACAAACAAGGGTGTAAAGGTGTACGCAGGATCCCATGCATTAAGTGGTGTTGGCAGGGGGATCTCCAACAGATTTGGTGGTGTCACACCAGTTGAGATAATGGCTGAAACCCTCCGCATGGTCTCTCAAGGATTCAAGGTTTGCGTCGAGATCACTATAATGGCTGCTGATGCAGGTCTCATACCCATGGATAGAGAGATCATAGCAATTGGTGGCACTGCACAGGGGGTTGACACGGCCCTAGTCGTTTCACCAGCACATATGAACAATGTTTTCGACCTTAGAATACATGAAATAATCGCAATACCCCGCCCCTAAACCATTCTTTAACTTCTAAAGTTGGATACTATAAACCTTTGCTCATGGAAATTCATAAGATGGAGTATGAGTAGCAATCCTTGAATCAGATGGAAAAAATAGAATAACGTTAAAGTTATATATACCTACATTAAAAATAAACAGTTATAATTAAAATTGATGAGAAAGGCTTCACCACCAAGTAGGGCAAATAATATAACATTCACCCACAAGTTGAGTTGAAATCATATAATCCCTCTCATCCCGTCTTAGGTAAATGGGCATCCCATAATCAAGACTGGATCTCCAAAAAAACCTTATGTGGGGGTAACAATTGAAATTTATTAACGAAGCAATAAAAGAGGGCAATGTAAAAAATAGAAAGCCAGCTCCTACAAAAATAGACGAAGACCTTAAAGAGCTAATAAAAGAAAGCAGGGCGAAAATATACGTCGTAGGTACTGGCGGGGCGGGGAATAATACCATAACCCGCTTAAACGAGATAGGAATAGAAGGAGCGAAGACCATAGCCATCAACACTGATGCACAAGATCTCTATTATACCATCTCTTCCCGTAAACTCCTAATAGGGAAAAGTATATGCAATGGTCTCGGAGCTGGTGGCATCCCAGAAATTGGGGAAGAATGTGCAGAGGAAAGCGAAGACGAGATAAGAAGAGAACTTGAAGGAGCAGACATGGTATTTGTGACCTGCGGCCTCGGCGGGGGTACAGGCACTGGTTCGGCGCCAATAATATGTAAGTTATCAAGGAAGATAGGAGCCCTGACAATTGCAGTAGTAACATTACCATTCAGTGCAGAGGGGCTTAAAAGGAGGGAAAACGCGGAGATGGGCTTGGAAAAGCTCCAGAACGCTGCTGACACCGTTATTGTTATCCCCAATGATAAACTCCTAGAAGTTGCACCCAACCTACCTATAAACAAAGCATTTATGGTTGCTGACGAAATCCTAGGCCGAGCAGTTAAAGGTATAACAGAACTAATCACGAAACCAGCCCTTGTCAGCCTAGACCTCTCAGATGTTAAAAGTATAATGAAAGGTTCGGGGATGGCGATAATAGGAATGGGCGAATCAGAATCAGGAGACAGGGCATTAGAATCGGTCCATGAAGCCCTTAACAGTCCACTGCTCGATATCGACATATCCAATGGTAAAGGCGCCCTTATAAACATAGCAGGAAGCTCAGACCTCACATTACAGGAAGCCGAGAACATAGTCCAGGTAGTCGCAGAAGAATTAGACCCAGACGCAAACATAATCTGGGGAGCCCAAATACAAGATGAACTCCAAAACATGGTAAGAACAACCATAATAGTCGCAGGAGTAAAATCCCCATACATTTACGGTTCCCCAACCGAAAAGGAGATCATAAGCGAAAGGAAAAAAGAGAAGAAGTCCATTGATGATTCGGCACTAGAAGAATTTATAGATGGCGTATTCTAAACCACTATTTTAAACTGGTAGCGAAGAATTTATAAGTCCCCCCAAAAAAATAATATACTATAATATCATAGAATTTTCAATCCTCTTTTTTAACCCATCTACGGAGTAGGGATAATCATGGGTTATAAAAAATCTATTCTAGAGTTTATAGAAAAATCAAGGAGAGTCCTAAAGGTTTCAAAGAAACCAGACAGAGAAGAATACTTTACCGTAGCCAAGGTCACAGGAATAGGCATAATCATAATCGGAGTAATAGGCCTCATAATCACGCTCCTGACACAAATCCTAGGTAAATAAAACATATCAGGTTGTGTATCCCAATGGAAGATAAAAATGCCATCTATGCCCTAAAAACTTCAGTGGGCCAAGAAAAAAGCGTGGCAAGGATGCTAGCAAGAAAAGTCAAAGCAAGCGGGATGGAAATAAACGCCATCCTAGCACCAGAATCCCTGAAAGGATACATACTAGTGGAAGTATCGGGCAAACTAGATATCAGGAACCCTGCATTAAGGGTGCCCCACCTAAGGGGTATAGTAGATGGTGAAAAACCCATAGACTTTGATGAAATAAGAAAGTTCCTCAAACCAGAACCTATAATATCATCCATCAAAAAGGGTAGTATAGTTGAACTTATATCAGGACCCTTTAAAGGAGAAAGGGCAAAGGTTATACGTATAAATGAATCAAGGGAAGAAGTAGTCCTAGAATTGATAGAAGCAGCCGTGCCAATACCTGTAACAGTTAAAGCTGACCAAATACGTATAATACAAAAGGAGGCTGATTAATTGGCTAAGGAGACAATTGAGATCCTCATAGATGGTGGCAAAGCCACCCCAGGACCGCCATTAGGCCCTGCCCTCGGACCATACGGAGTCAACATGATGCAAATTGTCGATGAAATCAACAAAAAGACAACAGACTTCAAGGGGATGAAAGTCCCCGTGAAAATCACCATAGACACTGAAACCAAAGAATTTGAAATCCAAGTAGGAACACCACCCACAACAGCTCTGATAATGGCAGAACTAGGCATTGAGAAAGGATCAGAAGATCCTGGCATGGACAAAGTCGCGGACCTAACCATGGAACAAGTCCTAAAAGTAGCCAAGATGAAATTCGATTCACTACTTGCAAAAGACTACAAAGGAGCTGTTAAAGAAATATTGGGGACTTGTGTGAGCATGGGTATAACAGTAGAGGGCAAAGACCCCAGAGAAGTCCAAAAAGAAATCGACAAGGGAGCTTATGATAAGATATTAGAAGAATCCACACCATAAATATAATATAGTATAAAAGGCAAAATTTCAATTTTACAATAACTTTATTTTCTTGGGAGGATAATAAAATGAAACAAGAGATACTAGAAGCGGTGAAGAAGGCTAAGGAACAATCCAAGCCGCGGAACTTCACACAGTCAATCGACATAGTCATAAACATCAAAGACCTAGACGTGAATAAACCAGAGAACAGATTCGAAGAGGAAGTCTCACTACCACACGGCCGCGGCAAAGAAGTTAAAATAGCAGTCATCGCAGATGGAGAATTAGCCCTACAAGCAAAAAAAGCCGGCGCAGACCTTGTGATAACAAGAGATGACCTAGAAGAGCTTGGAAAAAACCGTAAAAAGGCGAAGAGAGTGGCCAACGAGTACGAATTCTTCATAGCACAAGCAGACCTCATGCCACTCGTAGGCCGATTCCTAGGACCAGTACTAGGACCCAGAAAGAAAATGCCCAAACCAATACCAGCAACAGCAAACCCAGCACCACTCATAAAAAAGCTCAGAGACACAGTTAAAGTAAGGGTAAAGGATCAGCCACTAATTCACACGACTGTTGGGACAGAAAAAATGGACGACGAAAAAATAACAGAGAACATTGAATCCATACTTGATGTACTCGACCGTAACCTCGAAAAGGGCAGGAAACAAGTAAAATCCATGTACATTAAGACAACCATGGGGCCGGCAGTAAAGGTGATCTAAAATGGCTCATGTAGCTGAATGGAAAAAGGAAGAAGTTAAAGACCTTGCAAAACTGATAAAAGGTCATGAGGTTATAGGTGTAGTTGACCTTTCAGATATCCCAGCAAAACAGTTACAAAAAATGAGAGAGAACCTCCGTGAAAAAGCAAAAATTAGAATGTCGAGAAAAACCTTAATTTCACTAGCACTGGACAGAGCAAACAAAGAAAAGAAAAACATAAAAGAGTTGAACACTCTCATGGAAGGCCAGCCAGCCCTAATAGTCAGCGACATGAACCCCTTCAAATTATTCAAAATACTTGAAAAGAGTAAAACCCCATCCCCTGCAAAACCAGGGGCCATAGCACCCCAAGACGTTATAATACCCAAAGGGGATACTGGATTCGCCCCAGGGCCAATACTTGGGGAATTACAACAACTAGGAATACCCGCGAGGATAGAGAAGGGTAAAATAGTTATAACAGAAGATTACACCATATTAAAAGCCGGGGATGAAATATCCCCAAAGGTTGCTGAAATCCTAAACCGTTTGGATATACAACCATTGGAAGTTGGTATAGACCTTAAAGCCGCATATGAAAACGAAACAATTTATACATCCGATATTTTAACAATTGATGAAAACAAGACAATAGCTGATATCAAAAGGGCATTCTCACAAGCCTTCAACTTATCAATTAACGCACTAATCTACACCAGAGAAACAATACCATACATCATACAAAACGCAGCTTCAAAAGCTTTCAACCTAGCCTACAATGCCGCAATACTCACACCAGAAACAGCTGAACCACTAATGGCCAGAGCATACGCACAGATGCTCTCATTAGCAGCGAAAATAGCCCAAAATAACAAGGAAGCCCTTGATGAAGAGTTACTAGAAAAGATAACAACAAAAACCAAACCTACAGAAAAAGAAGAGAAAGAAGAGAAAGAGGAAGAGGAAGAGGAAGAAGAGGAAGAGGAGGAGGAAGAGGAGGCAGCCGCTGGTCTAGGCGCCCTCTTCGGCTAAAATTTACCATAAAAACATATAAAATAATTCTGAGGTGATCATATGGAATATATATATGCAGCAATGCTATTACACGCTACAGGCAAAGAAATAAACGAAGAGAACGTGAAAAAAGTGCTAGAAGCAGCAGGAGCAGAAGTCGATGACGCCAGGGTAAAAGCCCTGATAGCAGCACTAGAAGAAGTCGACATCGAAGAAGCAATGGAAACAGCAGCTGTAACCCCATCAGCAGGAGCACCAGCAACTGAAGCTGCAGAAGAAGAGAAAGAAGAAGAGGAAAAAGAGGAAGAGGAAGAAGAGGAAGAGGAGGAGGAAGAGGAGGCAGCCGCTGGTCTAGGCGCCCTCTTCGGCTAAAGGATTCTTCTTCCCCCCTCAAAACCTTTTTTTAATATCATAACTTCACACACTACTTTTTTTAAGATAAAAAGAACACTAAAGATCACCATGTCCCACCAACTAAAAAAGCTCGGATACGAAAAAAACAAATGCAAATTATGTGGTAAATACTTCTGGTCTATTGATGAACGTGAAACATGCGGAGACGCCCCATGCGACCCATATACTTTCATTGGTGATCCTCCGACAAAGAAAAAATATGACCTATATGGGATCCAGAACACATTCATCCAATTCTTCAAAGAAAGAGGACATGAACCCATCAAAAGATACCCAGTACTTGCAAAACGTTGGAGAGACGACGTATTCCTAGTAGGAGCATCCATTTACAACTTCCAACCATGGGTAACGTCAGGGTTGGTTAAACCACCAGCAAACCCACTAGTAGTCGCCCAACCTTCAATAAGATTAAACGACATAGACAATGTAGGAAGAACAGGAAGACACTTAACCTGCTTCACCATGGGAGGCCACCACGCCTTCAACTCCCCAGGAAACCAAATCTACTGGGAAGATGAAACAATAAAATACTGTCACGATTTCTTAGAGCACATTGGCATAAACCCCAAAGAGGCAACATTCATAGAATCATGGTGGGAAGGTGGAGGAAACGCAGGACCTTGCTATGAAGTCTGTGTAAGGGGTGTTGAACTCGCAACTCTCGTATTCATACAATACGAGATCCTACCAGATTCCAGAAAAAAAGAAATCCCATTAAAGATCGTTGACACAGGCTATGGACTCGAAAGATTCGCATGGATATCACAAGGAACCCCAACAGCATATGACGCATCTTTCGGCCCAGTAATCCAGAGATTAAAGGAACTAGCATCAATAGAAGTCGACGAGAACATATTAAAAGAAAACGCCCAAGTTGCGGGTATGATGGACATACAAACATACGCAGACCTTAAAACCCTCAGAAAAAGGGTGGCGGATAAACTAGGCATCCCAGTGAAAGAACTCGAAGCATCAGCAAAGCCAATGGAATCCATTTACGCAATAGCGGATCATACAAGGTGTTTAGCATTCATGCTAGCAGATGGTGTGATCCCATCAAACGTGAAAGAAGGATACCTAGCACGTCTAATAATAAGACGCACCATCAGACTACTGGACGAATTAAAATTGAAAGAATCATTAAAAGACATAATGGAGATCCAAATAGACTTCCTAGAACCCCAATACCCCGAAATAAGAAAACACCACCAACACATAATAGACATAATAGAATTAGAAGAGAAAAGATACAAAAAGACCATCCAAAAGGGTGAAAGGATAGTTAAAAAGACAATAAACCACTTCAAAAAAGAAGGAAAAAAGGAAATACCAGTCAAAACCCTCATAAGACTCTACGACTCCCATGGTATACCCCCAGAGATAGTGAAAGAAATATCAAACAACCAAAGTTTCAAATTAAAAATCCCAGACAATTTTTACACACTCGTAGCCCAAAAACATGAAAAAGAAGAAGAAGCAGAAACAACCCCTGTAGAATTGGATTATCCCAAGACAAAACTATTATTCTATGAAAAGCCAACCGAAACAAAATTCAAAGCCAAAATAATAGGACTACATGAAAACGGGATAATACTAGACCAGACACTATTCTATCCAGAAGGCGGCGGCCAACCATCAGACCAAGGAATACTAAAAATAGGAAAAAACAAATTAAAAGTTGAATATGCAGAGAAAATCGGGGACATAGTACTCCATAGAACAAACATAGATAAACTCCCAAGGGAACTTATAGACAAAACCGCCGAGGGAACCATCGACTGGGAAAGAAGAATGGCACTAACCAGGAACCATACAGCAACACACCTTATAGTGGCTGCAGCACGTCAAGTCCTCGGAGACCACATTTGGCAGACAGGAGCCCAGAAAGGCATCAAACAATCAAGGATAGACCTATCACACTACAAGCGGATCACAATAGATGAAATCGAAAAAATAGAAGAACTAGCCAACAAGTACGTGATGAAGAACATCCCAGTTGAAACCAAATGGATTGAAAGAAACCTAGCCGAAAAAAAATACGGTTTCATATTATACCAAGGTGGAGTAGTACCCGGTGACAAGATAAGAATAGTAAAGATAGGCGAAATTGACGTGCAAGCATGTGGAGGCACACATGTACCCCAGACAGGAGACATAGGGCCCATAAAAATCAACCGCACAGAAAGAATACAAGACGGCGTTGAAAGGATCGAATTTTCAGTAGGAGAAGCTGCAATAAAACAAATACAAAATATTAACCGCCTACTAATCGAAACTTCAAAGGTATTCAAAGTACCAGTAGAACAACTTCCCAGAGTCTCTGAAAGATTCTTCAAAGAATGGAAATCATTCAAAAATGAAATAAAACGTTTAAAAGAGGAAATAGCACTCCTAAAAATAGAAAAACTCAAAGAGAAAACCCAGAAAATCGACAACCTATTATTCATAGGTGAAATCGTCGATGCAAAAATGGATGAAATGCAAGAAATGGCACTAAAACTCACAGAAGACAAAAAAATAGACATAACCATACTCCTAAACAATGATGGGAAAATCGTGGGAGCATCATCCCAAAAGGCCATCAAAAAAGGCATCAAAGTAAACGAACTCATAAAAGAACTCGCAAAAATCCTCGGCGGAGGAGGAGGGGGAAGACCAAACCTCGCCCAAGGAGCCGGGCCCAAAACCCACAAAATAAATGAAGTCCTAGAAGAAGCCCAAAGATTAATAGAAGCAGCCCTAGAGGGTTGAGCTTGGGAAAAACAATCAATACTATAAAAGAAAAGGTAGAAAGAGGAGAAGCCCAAATATTCACAGTCCAACAAATAAAAAAGATGCTCCGCAACGAAGAAAAAATAACTATCGATGACGTGGACATCATAACCACAGCCACTTGCGGGATAATGTCAGGCACCTCCGCCATCATGCATTTTAAAGTCTCAGAACCTGGAAAATTCAAAAAAGCAAAAAAAGTTTACCTAAATGGGGTACCAGCATTCCCAGGACCATGCCCAAACGAAAACCTAGGACTCGTCGACATCATATTATATGGAACATCAACAAGCACAGAAAACCCTGATTATGGAGGAGGATTCTTACTCAACGACATCTTGAAAAGAAAAGAAATAGAAGTCATCATAGAGTCAACAGATTCCAAAACCATAAAAACAAGCCTAACCCTAGACAAGATCAAAACCGCTAGGATAATCGGCACAAGAATGGCATACAAAAATTATATGGCCTTCATAAACCCTGGAGATGAGCCGATAGCATCCATATTCAATTCAATACCAATGGAAGGACCCTTTAAAGGCCTCTCATTTTCAGGATGCGGTGAACTCAACCCCCTCCAAAACGATCCCAAAATGGAAACAATAAAACCAGGCACCCCCATATTATTAAATGGCGCCATTGGTATGATCATAGGGGAAGGTACAAGGAGCACGCCAGAAAAACCAAATCTTATGATGGTCGGCGACCTCCATGAGATGAACCCATATTATATTGGAGGTTTCAGGACAGCAGCGGGCCCAGAAATATTCAACACAATCGCGATCCCCATACCCATTCTAAACAAGGAAATATTCACAAATACCCTTGTAACGAATGACATTATACCATTACCAATAGCTGATATAAGAGACAGGAGCATAATAGACAAGACCAACTATAAGACAGTTTGGATGGGGGATGAAAGACCATCATATCATCCTCAAAGGTGTGCTGATTGTAAAAAATGCCTCGTAGCTGAAAGATGCCCCACTCTAGCCTTCGAGGATACCCTAGACCTTGAAAAATGCTTTGGATGCGGAATGTGCGCAAATTCCTGTCCAAATAATGTATTCGAGATGAGAACAGGGAAAGTCACACTCCACCTTAATGGTAAAAGCATAAAAGTCCCTGTAGTATGCAGACAATCAGATCTAAAACGGGCGAAAAAATTGGCAGAAGAATTAAAATGCAAAATAGAATCGGGCGAATTCCCCATCGGATAAACTTGGGTGTAACAGATGGACTATGACCTCATACTCGGACGTTACGGCGAAATAGCCCTTAAAAGTCCACAGGTTAGGAGAAAATTTGAATCACAACTCATCCATAACATAAAAAGCGCATTTAAAACAAAAGCCCACATAAGAGGGGGTAGAATATTCATTTATCCAGCAGATTTCGAAGAAGCCTTAAACAAGCTAGCCAAGATTTTCGGGATAATATCATTCTCACCAGCAGTCGCAATGAAAACAGACAAAAAAGTGATTTCAACCAAACTCAAGGAATACGTGGAAAAATTAAACTCAGAAGGACTATTTGATGATAAAAAATCCTTCGCAATAAGATGTAAGAGAACCGGAAAACATGATTTCACAAGCCAAGAACTTGCAGCATACGCAGGTTCAATAGTCGCTAATAAGATAGGGGCCAGAGTAAACCTCACAGAACCTGACATAGAAATATTCTTAGACGTCCGAGGTGGGAAAACATATCTCTTCCACAAAATCCTACCAGGCCCCGGGGGTCTTCCAATCGGCACAAGTGGAAAAGTAATATCCCTGCTATCAGGTGGTATAGATTCTGCTGTTGCAACCTATCTCATAATGAAGAGAGGATGTAAAATAGTGGCCTTGCACTTTGACACATACCCTTATACAAGCGAAAAAACTAGCATAAAAGTCGAAAAGTTAGTAGATAAATTAAAAGAATACTCTTCAGGCGTGAAATTTGAACTATTAACAGTGGAGTATGGTGAATACCTAGATTATTGCATTTCAAAAGCCCCAAGAAACCTTACTTGTATATTGTGTAAATTTGGAATGTACCAAATTGCAGAGAAAATAGCCGAAAATATAGGCGCCCTAGCTATCGTGGATGGTAATAGCATCGGACAAGTTGCATCCCAAACCCTATCAAATATCCTCGCAACTAGATACGGTGTAAAAATCCCTATTCTAAGCCCCCTAATAGGTTTTGACAAAGTAGAAATAGAAAACCTTGCAAAAAAAATAGGAACCTATGAAATCTCCATACTACCAAATGGGGAATGCACCGCAGCCCCAAAACGTCCAGCGACAAAAATGGAACCAAAAAGACTATCAAGGATAAGAAAGAGCTTAGACTTGGATTCAAAATTAAAAAAAATCATGAAGATAAAATACTAACTTTAAATTAAATAAACCCCTATATTTTACTAGTGTTCATAATTGTATATTTACCTGGAGGTGCATCCATAATGAAAACAACAATTAGTGTGATTAAAGCTGACGTTGGGAGCCTAGCAGGTCACGTGCGTGCTCACGAGGCCTTAAAAGAAAAATGCGATGAAATACTCTCAGAGGCAAAGGATACAGGGGTCCTAGAAGACTATTATATAACCAATTGTGGAGATGACATCGACCTTATAATGACACACCACAGAGGCGAAGAAGACGAAGAAGTGCACGAAACAGCATGGAATGCCTTTAAAGAAGCAACAAAACTTGCAAGGGAAATGAAACTATATGGTGCAGGCCAAGACCTGCTCTCAGACACATTCTCTGGTAACATAAAGGGGCTCGGCCCCGGTTGTGCTGAGATGGAGTTCAAAGAAAGGCCAAGCGACCCGGTTATCATATTCTGTTGCGATAAGACAGAACCAGGAGCCTTCAACCTTCCACTCTTTAGAATATTTGCAGACCCATTCAACACTGCAGGACTCGTAATAGACCCCAGTCTACACAACGGCTATAAATTCGAAATCTTCGACGTCATAGAACACAAGAAAGTAATAATGTCATGTCCAGAAGAAATGTATGACCTATTAGCCCTCTTGGGTGCTATCAGCCGCTATGTGATCAAAAAAATATACAGAAAAGACGATGGGGAAATAGCCGCTTCTGTAAGCACGGAAAGATTAAATATCATGGCAGGAAAATACATTGGAAAAGACGACCCAGTAGCTATAGTAAGATCACAATCAGGCTTCCCAGCAGCTGGAGAAGTGTTAGAACCGTTTTCAGTCCCGCACCTTGTAGGTGGGTGGATGAGAGGCTCACACAACGGCCCACTAATGCCAGTACCCCAGAAGAACGCCACACCAGTCCGGTTCGACGGTCCGCCTAGGGTTATTGGCCTAGGCTTCCAGGTTGCCAACTGCAAATTAATCGGACCAATAGACCTATTTGATGACCCTGCATTCGACCGTTCAAGGGTGCTGGCATCTGAAATAGCAGAGTACATGCGAAGACACGGCCCATTCGAACCACACAGACTCCCAAGCGATGAAATGGAATACACAACATTACCAGAGATCCTTGAAAAATTAAAAGGAAGGTTTGAAGACATAGAATAAATAATATTCCCTTTTATTGTTTTTTAACCTCTAGTGAGTCGCCGATTAGATATTCCCATATAAAAAATGGGATGTCAAACACTCTATTAGCCTTATCTATAATGGCACTGTCACTTGTAGCAACTACAGAGTCTTCAGCTTCACTTTTAATATTATAATCGACATTTGATGATAATTCCACTTCACCATGGATCTCATAATCTTTTAATAGTCTTCTTACAATGGATGCTAATTCCCCGCTAAAACTGACATTCTTGTCAAAATAAAATTTTACAAAACCCACCCTTAGAACCTTTAATGCTTTAAAGACGAGTCTTAGGGCCTTGAAAGTTTCATCATTCAACTTGTATTTTCCGAAAACTCCCCTTGAATCTCTCAAGAACCCGTCTTGGGCTATGAAAAAATCCCCTTGGAGTATGCTCTCCACAGTTATGAGAACATTATAGCCATCTAAAATGATCTTGGATCCTCTCAAGGATTCTGGGCTTACTAGTTTCTCTTTTCTCCTTCTTATGGTGGATTTTGAAAACACATACCTTGCAAGGTAATTTCTATCCTTTCTTTTCAGTTTGTAATGGTTCGCGACAAAATCAAGCGCAACCCTCTTCTTATATCCTCTGTCTAGAAGATAGCGAAGGTCCTCCTGGGCTTCTCTGAGGGTCATCAACCCCTCCTCTTAGCAGCTATAATAAGCACACGATCTGATGCATCCTCAGCCTTATCTGCTATATTCCCAAGGTGTATTACAACTTCCTTCATTTCTAGGAGTTTAACCACTCCAATCTCCTCATGCCTATAGGACTTGTAAAGTTTAGTTAATATACTTCTTTCAATTTTATCCGCCTTTTCTTCAAGTTTTTCTATCTCATGGGCTTTCCGGATAGCCTCTGTAAGATCTTTCTCCAAAGAGTCTATACAATCCTTTAGTGCTTCTACAATTTGTCCTATGATATCCATGAATGCTTCAAAATCTTTTTTAAAAGTTGGTGGGAATTCAAGTTTACTCAATGATATTGTGAATGCTGTTGATTCGATCGTGTCAGCTACCTTATCAACGTTTTCGGTTAACATTATCCTATCTTCCCTATCAAATGGTAAAAATGCCCCCTCATAGAATCCCATTTCCATCTTCCGGCGTATTTCATCTGCCTCGTGTTCTAACTCTGATACCTTCTTCGTTAGAATATCCACTTTCTCATAGTTTCCTTCATAAAAGTGGGGCATCATCTTCTCAAATTCCTTGTAACACTCATAAACTTTTTTCACATGCTCTTTAGCATATAATTCAACTTTACTTTCTTTCAGGAAAAACTTTCTCATTATTTAACCCCTATCCCGTGTAGAATACGTAAAGAGTCTATTAGACCATGGGCATAATTTATGCAACCGAAGGATGTTATATAATCACCCTTCTCTAGATAATATATGGAATCTTCTTTATAATTTTCAGCCCTCTGGATAATATCCTTCTCTTCCCTATTAAAATCTAGATGTGACATTTCCTTTATATTTTTCTCTAGAAGTTCAATATCCTTTCTGATCCTTTCACTTGCCAAGGCTAATCACCCTCAAGGCATCATCTTCCAAGAATAATAAATCCTTTGGATCACAGTAAAATATCCAAGGACCATAACTAGGATAACAGCAATTTCCATGATGAAATCCCCAAAAAACGAGCCCAAAAACGCCCCCAACATTAATATTAGTAGTCTCTCAGCCCTCTCAGCAATCCCTATACTACATGGTATGCCTTCACCTTCTGCACGAGCCCTAACATAACTAACACTTAAAGAAGCATGAAGTGCCAACATCCCAATTAACCAGTTTATAAAACCGCCATAGACTATGCCTATCAGGATAAAAGCGTCGGAGAACCTGTCTAAAGTCGAATCCAAAAAACCTCCGAATTTTGTCGCCTTAAAATTTTCCCTTGCAACAGCCCCATCAATAACATCCATAAAACCACTCAAGGCCATTAACACTCCCCCAAAGAATAATTCTCTCATTGCAAAAGTGTAAGCAGCCGCTAAGGCTATTATAAAACCTGCTAATGTAACATAGTTTGGGTTTATCCTAATCCTTGAGGCAATGGGGCCTGTCATCCTCTCAATATATGGTCTGAGATTATTTAACATAGGATATTCTTATAAAATTCAATTAATATATAATCATGGGGGTATAAATTGAACCTAAAAAGGATTCGAAATGAAGATAATAAAAACAGATAAAAATTTAAAGGATCATCTAACAGTGGCGAGAGCTATCCTAAAGGGTGGTGGCATCGTATTATACCCAACAGACACCTTATATGGTCTCGGTGTTAATGCATTTGACGAAGAAGCTGTAAAAAGGCTCTACAGATTAAAGAAGAGACCCTTTAATAAACCAATATCTATATGCCTACATGACATAGAATGGATTAGAAGAATTGCTCACCTTAACCCTCAAATTGAAAGACTAATCAAAAAACTTCTACCAGGACCATTCACAATCATACTCAAAAAGAAGAACACAATCCCCCAGATTTTAACGGGAAACACTGATAAAATTGGTATAAGGATCCCAGATAATACTATCTCGAGAGAACTTTCAAAAGACTTCCCAATAACAAGTACAAGTGCAAATATATCCGGGATGAAAACCCATAATAACATCAAGGACATAATTCAACAAATAGGTGAAGTTGACATAGCCATTGATGCAGGACCACTTAAAGGGGGAGCATCAACTGTAATAGATCTTACACTGGATCCTCCGAAAATTTTAAGAAAAGGAGCAGGTATTGAAAAAGCTAAAAAAATTATAGCAGGTTTAAGAGCATGAAACTCCTTTCAAACTTTAAAAAACCGGCCAAGATACCTACAGGCTGTTCATTGGACAGAATACTCGGTGGAGGTGTGGAAAAAAGAAACTTAACACAATTCTATGGACCCCCAGGATCTGGGAAGACGAACATAGCCATCAAACTAGCCGTTGAAACAGCGAAAAACCATGGGAAAGTAATATTCATAGACACGGAAGGTGGAATATCAATCGAAAGGATAAAACAAGTGGCTGGTAAAGACTTCAACAAGATAGCTAAGAAGATAATATTATTCGAACCTGGAACATTCCATGAACAAGGGGAAACAATAAGAAAAATATGGTCACTCTTGCAAAGACACCCAAAAGAATTCGACCTCATAATCCTAGACTCAGCTGTAGCATTATACAGACTAAAAGATGGGAGCTCCCCAAGGATACACAGCGAACTGGGCAACCAAATGGCCCTACTTTTAAGGATGGCGAAAAAGTATGATCTCGCCGTTGTAATCACAAACCAAATATATTCACTCTTCGATGCAGGGGGTAGAAACGCCATCGAACCTGTAGGAGGTACCATACTCAAATATTGGAGTAAAATAATCATCGAACTACAAAAGGGAGACGTGGTCGGTGAACGCCGAGCAATTTTAAAAAGACATAAAAACAAACAAGAAGGACTCGAAACAACATTTAGGATAGTTGAAAACGGCCTTGAAGGATGAACTCATATAAACTCAATATTAGACTCACATTATAAAAACTTTTATTAACCTTTAACTAATAAATAATCTAAAAAAATCATGACAGATTTGCTGCTGGTAAAAATAAATAACACACCAACCCAAAAAAATGATCTCATATCAATAAAATTGTAGTGATATGCATGATTTCCCCTAAAAAGTATCATAAAACCGTTAAAATCCCACCCAATGGTTTTAAAAGTATTAATGAATTTTTTAATCATGTTTTCAAGGACAAAGAAATGATATGGATGGGTCAAAATACAAACCATCTTAATGATCATAATGAAATAAAGGAAGCGATGATAGAATTCATAAAAAGTAACGAATATTGTAAATATCCCCCACCAGAAGGCTTCCCAGAACTCCAAGAACTAATACTAAAAGACCTAGGATTAAAAAATGGCTTCGAATCTCTCATAACCGCCGGAGGGACAGAATCCCTCTACCTAACCATGCACAGCTACATAGAATTAGGCGATAGTATCATAACATCAGACCCAGGATACCTAATAATCGAAAACTTCGCCAGGAGATTCGGGGCAAAGGTAACAAGTGTACACATATATAACAAAGAATGTTCATATAAACTCACCCCAAAACTCGCAAGAGATAACATAGACAATAAAACAAAGATAATCTCACTCATAGATCCGCTCAACCCCCTAGGATCATCATATACAAAAGACGAAATAAAAGAATTCGCAGAAATAGCCGAAGAAAAAGACTTATACCTTCTACATGATGTAACATACAGAGACTTCGCGAAAAAACACTACCTAGCAGCCAAATACGCCCCAGAGAGGACGCTGACAATCTACAGTTTCTCAAAAATCTGTGGAATGGCAGGTCTCAGGATCGGGGGTATTATAACAGTACCAGAAATGATGGAACCCCTCAAGGCCGTTATCATAAACGACCTCGGGACAAACGCACTATCACAAATCGGCGCTATAAAAGCCCTAAAAACAAAGAAAAAATGGATCAAAAGAGTGCGTGAACGCACATACAAAAACCAGAAGATCATAAAAAAGGCTGTTGACGAAGTTGAGGGTACATTCATACCAGTATACCCATCAAACGCCAACATGATGGCCATAGACATATACGATACAGGAGTATCCCCAGATGATCTGACAGAATATCTACTTAAAAGAAAAATCTTCGTAAGGCAAGGATCATACACCAGCCGCTTCTACGGTAACAGATACATCCGTCTAAGCTTCTCAATCCCCAAAGAACAAGTCAAAATATTCGCAGAAAACTTCATAGATCTAATGGGATTCCTAAGAAGCTAAAAAAATTAAAATTTTTTTTGGAAGCTCTTTTTACTTTATCCCACCAATTTTTGGCTTATTTGCTGAAATCTTCCATCGACTTGTATAAGCTACCATTTTGGGCCTGCCTTCACATGATGAAAGCCTAGATTCCACGATTAATTCCTTTTGAAAACCCTTTAACGAGGAGTATTTCATTCACTTTTGAGGTAGTAATATTCTCCAATTTCTTTCTGCTTACGGTCAAGGAAACTATTGAGTTTGTTTACCCTGGGTCTTCTTGTTTCTTTATCTCTTCTAAATGTTATCCCTACCTGGGAAAGGAAACTGTTCATCGCTTTTCGAAGTTCTGTCGGACTTGTAGCATACCCCTCTATACTAGGTGTACCATGGAATACCATGGCCCTATCTGATATATAGTCGAGGAAGATTATATCATGGTCTATTATAATCGCAGAAGAATCCTTATTCTCTATTATCTTCCTCATGGCCTTAGCCGCCATTAGCCTCTGTTCAACGTCTAAGAAGGCTGTGGGTTCATCAAAAACGTAAAGATCCGCATCCATAGATAGTGTTGTGGCGATAGCTAACCTTTGTAATTCTCCCCCACTGAGCTCTTCAACCCTTTTATCCTCTAATTCTTCAAGGGAAAAAGGCCTTGCGATTTCACTTTTAAATATTTTGGTACCGTATCCTTGTGCTTTCAAATGTAGAAATTCTCTAACAGTCCCTTTAAAATCTGATTTTAGGTATTGTGGTTTATAGGCCACTTTAAGTTTCTTTTTAACTTTACCTTTATCCGGTTTCTCAACCCCTGCGAGGATTTTTGCAAAGGTTGTTTTACCTATACCATTGGGTCCAAAGGCTGTTACAATCTCTTTCAAGTATATTTTGCCTTCTTCAACATTTAATTGGAAACCATTATAACTTTTGGTTAAATTTGAGTATTCAGTGAGCGTTTCACCTTCTTCTTCTGGTGTGGGTGGCTTTATTTTAAATTGGATTTCACTTTTTCTGAATCTAACATTTTCTTCTCTTAGGAATCCTTTTATGTAGGCGTTTATACCAACCCTCACACCTCTCCTTTTCGATACAACACCATAAGCTCCAGGTTTACCATAGAGTACATGAACATAATCTGATAGCGCGTCAAGAGCCGCGAGATCGTGTTCTATTACCATGACTGCTTTACCATCCTCTTGGAGGGATCTTATCACTTTAACCACGTTTAGCCTTTGTTTAACATCTAACCAAGATGTTGGCTCGTCAAAATAATAAAAGTCAGCGTCTCTAAGGGCTGCTGCAGCTATAGCTATGCTCTGGAGTTCTCCTCCGCTCAATTTTTTAATATCCCTTTTTAGTATAGGTTCAAGTTCAAGGGTTTCAATGACAAAATCTAGTTTACCACGTTCATCAGCCCTTGTTAGTAGCTCATCTACTCTACCTTCCACATATTCTGGGATAAGGTCTATTAGCTGGGGCTTATGAACCGTCTTTAATTTGCCTGTGGAAAGTTTTTTAAAATATTCTTGTAATTGGGATCCTCTGAAGAAATTTATTATCTCATCCCATCCCGGAGGATTTTCATAATCTCCAAGGTTAGGTTTTAATTCACCTGAAAGTATACGGCTTATAGTTGATTTACCGATCCCATTCGGTCCTATAAGTCCAACTACATCTCCTTGACTGATAACCGGTAAACCGAAAAGTTCGAACATGTTCTCCCCATAACGATGGACAGGATCTTCAAGGGCCTCTGGCAAGTTTATTATACTTATAGCATTAAAAGGGCACCTATTGGTACAAATACCACAACCAGAGCATAATTCTTCTGATATAATAGGCTTTTTAGTTTTTTCATTGATTATTATTGTGTCTTCACCCATTCTAACACCTGGGCAATATTCGATACAGAGATAATTACACTTTTTTGGCTGGCACCGGTCATGATCCAAAATGGCGATTCTAGTCACGCGCATCACCTTAAAAAAATAATATCTGCATTATAATAGGGGGTTTATTCATAGACCCACAAATTATGTAGAGTTACCCCCCCCAATTTCTTCTAAATTTCATCTTATAAAAAGTTAAAATAAAAAGAGGGGAAAATAAAATTAGGAAAATTAGTACAATTTCTTAAATGCCAGATCTATGTCCTCTGCTTTAACGGTTTTTCGACCGGCGTGTTTTGCGAGTTTAACAGCTGCTGCTGCGACTTCTTCCCCTATTTCTTCTAGGGCTTTTGCTAGTGCTTCTCTTGCATCATCACTTATTCTTTGTGCACCGGCATTTTTTATGATTCTTCCAACTGGTGCTATTGGTAATTCACCCATAATATCACCTCAATTTTATCTTCAAATCCATACTATTTAAATTTATCGTTTTTTCTGCCATCTTTGTGACTAATATCCCATTTGTAAATATAAGGATGGCACTAAATACACTAATAGAATTTTGAAAAACTTTTTACACCATCAAGATAATCCCATGAAGTTCTCACACAAAAAAATATCATATACTTCACATGATAGTTTATAATAAAAAAATAGGGAGAGTGAGAGTTCTATATGAAACAGGTCATTATAATCCGCTCAGACCTTAAAATGGGGAAAGGAAAACTCGCAGCTCAAGCCTGCCACGCATCCATAGAATCATACAAGAGAACAACCCCAGATAAAGTGAAAAAATGGGAAAAGGAAGGTTCAAAAAAGATAATCCTAAAAGTGGAAAACCTAGAAGAACTCATGGAAATATATGATAAACTGAAAAAAACAAAGATCCCCCACTATCTCGTACGCGACGCAGGACATACACAACTACCCCCAGGAACAATAACAGCCCTAGGCATAGGCCCAGAAGACGATGAAAAAATAGATAAGATAACAAAACACTTAAAATTACTCTAAAACACATGAATCTTATAACCCCCCCATAAGTACAATAGAGGGGAGAACATTGAAATGGGTCGTGAAAATAGGGGGCAGCCTATTCCCCCACCATGCAAAAAAATTATTAAAAAACCTTCTAGGCGAAGACGTCATCATCATAACCGGAGGCGGAGAATTTGCGAACAAAATAAGGAAATACGATCATGAACTCGGATTTTCAGACACTGCAAACCATGAAGCCGCCATACTATCAATGGATATAATGGGCATACTCTTAGCAGACCTTGTAAAAGGAGCCGAAACAACTCACACCATAAAAAGGGCCAAAAAAATAAAAAAAGATGGTAAAATACCAGTACTCCTACCATCAAGGATCCTACACTACCTTGATCCCCTCAAACATTCATGGAAAGTAACCTCAGACTCCATCGCCTTTTACATATCAAAACTCATAAATGCAAAACTATTAATAGCAACAGACGTAGATGGTATATATACAACAGATCCCACCAAAAGGGAAGCTAAACTTATAAATGAAATAACCGCTAAAAGGTTACTAACTTTTGGTGAAACTTCAGTGGATGAAGAACTACCAAAACTCCTACTAAAATACAAATCTGATTGTTACATAGCCAATGGAAAACACCCCCAGAGGATCCTTTCCATCATAAAATCCACTGAAACGACATATACAAGGATAAGAGGTGACTAAACTTGGCGAAGATAAGATGCACATCCTGTAGACAAGAAATACCCCTAGTCGAAAGTTATGTGAAATTTGAATGTCCATTCTGCGAAGAAATAATATACAGATGCGAAAAATGCCGAACCTTCGGCCACCCATACAAATGTAAATGCGGATTCGAAGGTCCATGAACCACCCAGCGGTTCATGAAGACTTTACTATAATTTCAAACCTTTAAGGGGGAGAATCCAAATTTTTCCAGCATCCTTAATGGGGGACCCCCACATATTTTTCAAAGATTTCTAGGACATGACAAAATAGTATACATTCGATGAATCTCACCCCCCACCATATGTGTGTGGGGCCTTGGAAACAATAAATTATAAATAATAATAACGGGCCTAATATTATTAAAACTTTAGGAGGGAAATATCAATGGGAGAAGTTGTTGCTACCATAAAATTAATGCCAGAAAGTCCTGATGTGGACATGTCAAAAATAAAAGCTAAAATCCAATCATCAATACCAAAAGACGCTGAATTATATAAGATAGAAGAGGAACCCGTTGCATTCGGTCTCATAGCCCTCAATGTGATGGTTGTCGTGGATGACGCGGCCGGAGGGACAGAGAACGTTGAAAAAAATTTATCAAAAATTGAAGGTATAAGTAACATAGAAGTAACTGATCTGCGACGTTTGATTTAACAGTAGGGTGGTTGAGATTTTTGATCTCATCCTCACCTGTATTCTAGGAATCCTATGCGGCACCATAACAGGTATCATACCAGGCATCCATGTCAACACTGTGGGCGCCTTCACCTTCGCCGCATCATCCATACTTTTCAAGTTCTTTTCCCCAGAATCTCTAGCTGTTTTTCTACTCTCAATGTCCATCACCCACGCGCTCCTAGAGTTCATACCATCCATGCTAGTGGGCGTCCCAGATGAAGCAACAGCATTATCCGTACTACCAGGCCATAGGATGATATTAGAAGGGCAGGGTAAAAGGGCTATAAGATTAATAGCCATCGGCGGACTCGGGGGTATACTATTCACAATATTATCCATACCATTATTCTTGGTTTTCCTCCCCCCAGCACATGAATTCTTAAAGCCATATATAGGATTATTACTCCTTATAATGTCAATCTACCTTATAATAAGTTTAAATAGAAACCTAGAGGCTATTGCATGGTCTTCGATAATATTCATCCTATCCGGGATCATGGGATGGATTATTTTAAATACTCCACTTTCACCCAACATTTCACTCTTATCCACTTTTAGCGGCCTCTTTGGCGTTAGCACATTACTTTACAGTCTAGGTGAAGGTTCAATCTTACCCAGACAGCTTACAGTGAACGAAATTAGAATTGATACTAGGCTCCTTAGGGGGATTTTCGGGGGCGGGATTGCAGGGGCTCTACTAGGGTTTCTCCCAGGCTTTGGACCGGCACAAGGCAGCATATTGGCCCAGGAGATCAGTGGCGGAGATGATGGTCATGTGGAGAATCTTTTAACATCCCTCAGCGCTTTGAACACATCAGATGCTCTTTTTTCCCTTATGACTATCTATCTTATAGGTAATGCTCGCAGTGGAATAGCAGTATACATCTCGAAGATAATGGAAAATTTCGGTTTAAATCACCTCATATTTTTCAGCTTCGTATCTATAATATCAGCAGCCGCATCATTCATCCTATGCATAAAAATAGGGGATTTTCTAATCGATCACATCCAATACATGGACTATAATAGGCTTTCAAGGCTACTAGTATACTTTATAAGCCTCCTCGTGATAATCTTTTCTATATTGGAAAATGCACCATTACATTTTATTTTACTAGCCTATATAACCTCCATAGCCCTCGGCCTCATACCCCACTATGTGGGTATTAGCAAATCCCATCTCATGGGAGTTCTAATAATACCGGCACTAGCCATCTACCTCTAACGAATAAGGAGTATCTCCTTGGCAAGCTTCCTAGAAGCTCTAACAAAAGGAGAAACATCAACACCTGGGAAGGGGTCAACAATACAAAGATCATACTTCTCATCAATGAGTGAAGGAAGATCCCTTATATCCTCATTGTATACTTCGAAATCTCCATATTCATCCTTTAAATGGTTTACTTCCAAATTTATAAGGGTCATTTTCAAACTCTCACTCCATATGTCATTAAATACTACTTTACTGGCCCCTGCAAAGAGTGAGAACAATCCTAGGGTCCCAGGGCCGCATGTTGCATCTATAACCTTAAATGAACTTTTAAACTTTCTTAGGATATTATAAAGGTTCATCACCTTCAGATATGAAGAGCTTGGAGATTCTATGTGCATTCTACTCTGCCTTTTATAAATGCATAAGGCTCCTCTTTGGCTTTTTATAATATCACAGCGCATATCGCATCCAGCTAATCTTTCATATACGAGAGGTTTATACTTTGAGTCAAGGATGCCCACTGTCATCATAGGATTGCCTTTTATAACTCCTTTAATTTCTGGTACTTCTTCAATTATGCGTTTAGCGGTTTTTTTATCTAACTTATCTGATAATAGGATTAAAGATTTTGGTGATAGGAATGGTGCTCTTGAAAGCGGATAACCAATACTCATAAGTGGTGTGCCAACACTTCTCAGACTTGATTTTTTATCTAGCAGCCCCTCTTCAACCATTATAGTTAGTATGTGCCCCATTGTAGTGTCAAGGTGTCTTTTACCACACTTGCATTTACCCCACTCCCTATTAATAGCCTCTAAATCCACTTGATCCCCTATGGGGGTTTCCTTATCTAGGTGGGGGTTATAACAATCCTTACATCCATTATAAAAATCTTGAATCTTTTCTAATAAGGATCTCTTATCTAGTATGCATTCCCCCCCACATTCACACTTTAATCCCATATAATCTTTAAATATGATATTCATCATATTAAAAAATGATTCTCATGAAGGATAAAAGGAAGGAGATTTTAAGGGAAATCCTTGGAGAATTCGCTGATGACAGCCTCGACGTGGAAAATGGAAAAGTTAAATCAGAAAAGGAAAGCACTTTCGACATCGATAAGATAATCCAGAGAAAACCTTCAAAGCCTAAAATGGGAGATGTTAAAGAATTTGAAATCATCGAAGAGGAACTAATACCATTATACAAGGTTTCCCTCCCAAAATTTTCCGATAAAGAAAGAGAACTTATAAATGAAATAAGGACAAAGGTCGTGGAAGCCGCTGTAACCACCGGCGGTGAATTCCAAATCGACAAAAAAACCCTCATGAGGGAGATTAAGAACTTCCTCAGGATGAAGGGGATTCGAGACATTGACAGACTCGCCAAGCAAATCGTGCAAGAAATGCTAGGCTACGGTGAAATAGACCCCCTCATAAGGGATGATAACCTCGAAGAGATAATGATAATCGGCGTGAAAAAACCTGTTTTCGTCTACCATAGAGACAAAGGTATGATGATAACAAACCTCATATTCGATGATGCTGACGATATTAAAGCCCTAATTGATCTTATCGCGAGACAGGTAGGCAGACGCATAGACCAACAAACACCAATCCTAGATGCAAGATTACCCGACGGTTCAAGAGTCAACGCAACCATCCCCCCAGTCTCCCCAGATGGCCCCACGCTAACAGTACGTAAATTCAAAAAAGACCCCTACACCATCGTAGACCTCATCAACTTCAAAACATTATCATCTTATCTCGCAGCCTTCCTATGGGTATGTACAGATGGCCTTGGAGCCAAACCATGCAACGCAATAATCGCAGGTGGCACAAGCTCAGGTAAGACAACAACCCTGAATACAATAGCAGCATTCATACCACCCCGTGAACGTGTTATCACAATCGAAGACACACTCGAACTTCAATTACCACACCCACATATTCTAAGATTGGAAACAAGACCCCCAAACATAGAAGGAAAAGGCGAAATCGACATGGACACCCTCGTCAAAAACTCCCTCCGACAAAGACCAGACAGGATAATAGTAGGAGAAGTAAGGGGCCCCGAAGCCATAACATTATTCACGGCCTTAAACACTGGCCATTCAGGGTTCGGAACATTACACTCCAATACAGCCCAGGAAACCATCACTAGGCTCACAAACAGGCCCATGAACGTCCCTAATATTATGATACCCGCATTGGATTTCATAATAATGCAAAATAGGATGTACAGTTCATCTGGTCGTTCAATAAGGCGTATAACCGAAGTAGCCGAAGTTGTGGGCATGGAAGAGGATAGAATCCAATTAAACAAGATATTCGAATGGGATAACGTCACGGACAAAGTCGAATACGTTGGTATAACAAGCCAAACCCTAAGAGAAATAGCAGAACTAAGAGGCATGAGTATAACCGAAATAGAAGAAGAAATCGAGAGAAGAAGATTAGTCCTAGAATACATGGCTGAGGAGAATATAAGATCAATAGATAATGTGGCCAAATATATCCATGGATATTATAAGAATCCCGAGGAGATTCTAGAGAAGATACTCTAAGAGAAATCCCCCCATTGGGGGCGTCTAAAAATGGTTTTTAAAAAGATTTTTGAAAAACTCGGCGGCATAACAATAGAGGCGGGTAAGAAGGTGGAAGAAGGAGTTAAAACTCCAGCCGCGAAACTAGGCAGCATAGGGCAACCTTTCACCGGTAGACGTGATTTCAGGGGCACTATAAGGCGTAGAAGCACCTCGATGATAATGGAAAGGATGAGGATGACCCCTGATGAGGTGGAAGTATTTAAAGAACTCATAGAAGCCGACAAACACTTGGAAGAAGAGAAAAAAGAAAGTGAAAGGAAGTATATGGAAGCTTCACTTGAAGAATTATTAAAAGAAGAAGAAAAGAAGTTCGACCCCAAAATACTCCTAATGCTTGGAATCGTTTCCGGCCTCATATTATTACTGATAACAGTCACACTAGGCCTTGGCTTGGATATTGGCATAATATTAATGTTCGCAGTAACTTCCTTATCAGTAATCTTGACAGTTGCACCAAAATTACAAAAGGGCAGGAAGTCCGTGGAGGCATCACGCCAATTACCATTCGCTTTAAGACAGATGGCAACAGAACTTAGAGCGGGATTAGGACTCCATGATAGTATGCGCTCAGTGGCACTTTCAGGTTATGGGGCGTTATCTGAAGAATTTGCAAGGACCCTCGAAGAGATAAGATATGGTGAAAGTACTGAGAATGCTCTAAGGGAAATGTGTAACCGGGTGAACTCAGAGGGCTTGGATAGGGCCGTTTATCAAATTACAAGGACACTTGAAAGTGGGGGTGACCTAGCCAAGACCCTTAATATTATAGCAGATGATGTGGCATATGAGATGAGGATGAAGCTTAGAGATTATTCCCAAAAGCTTAACTCATTTACCATGATATACATGTTTATAGCTATCCTTGGACCTGTGATATTTCTCGTAATGTTACTAGCAGCCGCCACAATAATGGAAGGGTCAGTTTTACCCCCAGTTGCAATATTATTGTTATACCTATTTTTATTCCCAATGATAGCAGGGTTCATGGCCTTCATGATAAAAAGGCTTGAACCAAAATTATAGAACACGAAACCAATTTAATGGGTTTTCCTCCTCACGATAAAAGTGTGGGTCCATCTAATTTAAAATATGATGAACAGTTCAGTTAATAATATTTAAAACTTTCGATTACCTTTAAATCATAAATTATTTCTATTTTGCAGATAAACTCATATATTAGTTGCTGCACAATTCCCCCCACAATATGTGAGGGGCTGTAGCAGGAGAGGTGGGTGGGAAAAGCAAAAAAGATCTGGGAGTTTAAACTCCCAAAAAAGTTGCCTGGGGATGATTAGCATCCCTACATATCTACCATATCTAGAAGGGAAGCAAAAAACCCCACAAAAGGGGATGAGAAGAATCCCCTAATATAATAACCCCAAAGGTGATATATATGAAATTTGGTATCGAAATCGTCCCAAGCATGCCAATAGACGAGGTAGTTGAAGTCGTTAAATTGGCAGAGGACGTCGGTTTTGAATACGCTTGGATAACAGACCACTACAACAACAGGTACGTATATCAGGTCCTCGCCTTACTTGCTAAAGAAACCGAGACCATCAGAATAGGTCCAGGTATAACAAACCCATATGTTAGGAACCCAGCAATAACAGCCTCAGCCATAGCAACCCTTGATGAGATTTCAAATGGAAGAGCAAACCTCGGTATCGGACCCGGTGACAAGGCCACATTTGACAAATTAGGCATCGCATGGGAAAAACCAATATCAAGGATAAAAGAGGCAATATCCATAGTAAGAACCCTAACAGCAGGGGAAGCGCTTGACACAGGGGCAAAGTTAGACTACAAGCCCGTGCAGGAAAAAATCCCAGTATATATGGGCGCCCAGGGCCCAATGATGCTCAAAACCGCCGGTGAAGTGGCGGATGGTGTGCTAATTAATGCTTCAAACCCAAAAGACTTTGAAGCCGCCGTTCCAAACATAAAAGAAGGGGCAGAAGCTGCAGGCAGAAGTATGGATGAAATTGACGTCGCCGCATACACTTGTACTTCAGTAGATGAAGACCCTGAAAAAGCAGCTAACGCCGCTAAGATAGTGGTCGCATTTATAGCCGCAGGATCCCCACCATTCGTACTTGAAAGACACGGCCTACCAGCTGACACACAACAAAAATTCGGAGACCTCATAGCCAAAGGAGACTTTGGCGGTGCAATAGCAGCAGTAGATGATGCATTAATGGAAGCATTCGCAATTGTAGGCACACCCGATGACCTCGTGCCCAAAATAGAAGCCCTCGGTGAAATGGGCGTAACACAATACGTCGTTGGTTCACCAATAGGACCAGACATGAAAAAATCCATAAAACTCGTAGGGGACATCATAGAAAGCTTCTAAAAAAAAGTAGCAATTTACATCCCCCACAATTTTTTTATAATCCTTCCTTTTTTTATTTCCTCTTTTTCCACAGAATATTTAAATAATAAAAAACCATACTATTAATGATAAAAACTTCTTTTTCTAGGAATATGATGAAAGAATTAGCACTGAAAACCAGAAAAAAGGCTATTAAACGGATTAGAAGAAAATCACCAGAAGAATTAGCAACTACTTGGTGTCAAGAAGACTTGCTCTACTCAGGAAGAGGTAAAGCTATTTTCATGATACTCCCCACCAGAGGATGCTCATGGGCACTATCCCAAAGTGGCGGGTGTACCATGTGCAGCTACCTTTCAGATTCACTCCTCGAGGACATCAAAGCCGAAAAATTAAACAAGATATTCATAGATCTAATATCCCAGTATAAGATAAAAGAAAAAACTGCAGTTAAAATATTCATCTCTGGCAGCTTCCTAAACCCAGAAGAATTCCCAGAAGAATCCAGGAAATTCATACTAGAACATCTCAATGAAATAGATAAAATAGAGGAGATAATAATAGAATCCCGTCCAGAGTACGTAAACAAGAAGATACTCATTGAATGTTGCAATCACGCCCCAAACAAAATATTAGAGGTTAGCATAGGACTTGAAACAGCAGACGATTACACCCGTAAATACAAAATAAACAAGGGCTTCACAAAAAAAGATTTCGAAAGAGCCATCAGAACCATAAAAAGTCTAAAAAAGGATTTCAATATAAAATCAAAGGCTTATATACTTATAAAGCCCATCTTAACAAGTGAAAAAGAAGCCATTCAAGATGCCATCAACTCCGCAGTCTACGCAGAAAAAATAGGCGTTGACAGAATATCATTCTGCCCATCAACCATACACAAAGGCACAGTAATGGAAGAACTCTGGAAAAAAGGCTCATATAAGCCCCCATGGATATGGAGCCTCATCGAAATCATAAATAACACGCGAAAAAACCTTAAAATACCCACAATAATGGACACCTCAGGACTAGGAACACCAAGAGGCCCATACAATTGTAAAAAATGTAACACGAAACTCAAAAAAATGATCATAGAATCCAACCTAACCCAAAAAATCATACCAACAATAAAATGCAACTGCTACAATAGATGGATCGCCGAAAAAGAACTCGGAAATTTCACAAGATCAACAACTGAAATCAAATACCAAGCCTATGGATAATCCACCCAAAATTTATCCCCCCCATATGCAAGACCAAAGAAGTTGGTTTTGTTAAATAACAAAAAAAATCAGAAAGTCAACCCATATGACATCCTAAAAAAACCCAAAGTTGAAGAACATGATTTATAATCAAATAAAGACCATAGAATAGATTCTTAACCTTCAGAGTCAAATTAGAGTGCGACAATTCACAAAAAAAGGGATTCGATGATTGGGATAAGCGCAGATTTCGACCCACTACATAAAGGACACATGAAACTTATAGAAAAAGGACGCGAAATAGCAGAAAAAATTGGAAGCAAACTCGTCATATACCTTAACAAGGATTATAGTGCCAACCATGCCCCATTCTTCGCATCATACGAAGCTCGTAAAAAAATGGCCCTCAAAGCAGGGGCTGATGAAGTCATACCCATCGAAGGCCTACACTACAGGCTAACACTAGCATACACTGTACCTATAAGGATAGCTATGATGATAGAGGATGGTGTTACAGATTATGTGGATGCTGCTAACGTCCCCCCCAAAATCATAAAGAAAGAGGCAAAATATTTCGCCAAAAGAGGCATATTCAGCGGAATACCGGCAAAACTTCCAAATAGGAATGTTATCAGATGGTTTGCCGTTAACGAATTCTTCCAGAAAAAATACAACCGGAAAATGAAGTTTCACATCATCCCAGAATTTACAGAAAACGGTTCAAAGATTTCAGGAAGAGAAATAAGAAAAAAGATAATAGAAAATAACTTGAAAATAACCGAAGACGTGGCCAAACTTTTACCAGAAACCACTATAAAAATCCTTGAAAAAGAACTGAAAAAAAGAAAAGCCCCAGGTAAAAGGAACTTCAATTTGATAAAGGATAAAATGAACAAGCTTTCAAGAGCAGACCTCCTAGAGATAGCCTACCTTAACGCCAAGCTTATAAACTCCATCGTCAAATGGAGACCATATAATACAGAAAACCAGATATGGGCAACATTTAGAAGGGCCGGGTATGGTCCAGTGCTTACAAGACTAACCTTAAGCTCAATGGAAATGAATGTAACCAGGAGAGAAGTTTATAAGCTAATAGGATATTATGAGAAAAAGGGGTGGATACCACCAGACCAAAAAAGGGAAAAGATAATTCAAAGGGCCTGGTTCGTATCAAAGAGCGTAGAAAAAGGTTACACTTCAAAAAAAGCCCATGAAAGATTCTTGGAACACAGAGGATCTTTAAATGAGCCTGAAAGATCCTTCAAAGCTGGTATACGCTTAAAAAAGTCTGAAGTTAAAAAATTAAAGGAAGGAACAGAAGCCAAAATATATGTAAAGGAAAACGATACTATTTCTTGCCAGATACGGGATGGGATGAAAATTAAAAGCCAGCTAATTCTCCCGGGTGTAATGGCAACCTATCTTAGGTTAATCATAGATTCACATTTCATACCATTTTATAGTAAGCTCATCAAAGAAAATGGGAGTTTCAAAGTCAAAATAAATATCGGATAGCCTATTTTTTTCCTCTGTGTTCTACTATCGGACATGTCCATGATTTGCAAAATGTCATGACAAATTTACCATCATCAGTATCTAAATGGATCCTCCAGCATTCATCATCATAAAATTTGAATCCAACATTAAGGATTTTTTTACCAATGAGCTTTTTAAGATTCTCTTTGCAATCATCTATAATATCTTCTCCCAATCAAATCACCTTAATATTATTATCTTTATTTTACAATTATAAACTTTTTATATTATCAAAAATCATGGTATAACTCTCGAATACCATTCTAAGGTCATCTAATTCCATGAATATCCTTTTAAAGGTTTTAGATGTGCACTTTGACATTATGGGGGTTATGTTCTCTGATAAAAATGATTCAACGTCCTTCATCTCCTCATATCTCCTCTTTGAATGTAAAGCCGAACTTATAACCCTTGAAATTGCACGCTCTCTAAAACCTTCATTTTCTGTCTCTTCAAGTATTTCCAACAAATCCTCATCAAGGCCCATTCGATATGCTGCCAAAAGAGTCTCCCATAAAAGCGCCGACACACCTTTAGTATAAGAACTCCTCAACATTTTAAGTGCGGAGGCATCACCCACCCTATCACCCCTAACTTCTATATTGAATCCATAATCAGTTAATTTGGCAAAATCATGGGCAGAAACCCCTGATGCTAAAATTTTAACCCCTAAATCCTTACTTATACGTCCCATGATAGCAGCATCGACCACCCTGCCATTCCTTATATAATCAAGGGCCTTTTTCACAGTAGAAGGTGCAACATTGTTTATATCTACATAGACCCCTCTAACATGATTGCCAACTTCTCTAGCGACTTTCATAGCCACACTGGGCGTGACAGCAGATATTACAATATCAGATCTTCTAGAAACTTCTAAGATGTCACTGCATTCGCTAACTCCAAGATCACGTGCTAGTTTCTTGGTACGTTCACTCCGACCTCTCGTAGCGGTCAAAACCTCAACGCCTTCATCTAAGAGTTTCGAAGCCATGGTAGATGCTACTTCTCCAAATCCTATAAAACCAACTTTAATATTATCAAACCTCCCCAAAAAAATTAGGCTCTACTGGGATTGAGTTATTAATTGATTTTTATCATTACATTAGATCCTACTTTCACCCCTATATCCTTTGCAATGGCTGTGCATTTAGCATTTAATAAGCAAAATACTGATTTATTGTCAAGTGGAGCTTCTGTTAGGCCCTCATAATTGCCAAGGCCTTTAGCTATTATAATCTGGGAATTGTCAAATATTTCTTTGAATTCATTTGAAAATTCATGGTAGATTACACCCACTGAATCTGTTCCGGTTGTAACAATATCCGCGATTTTATTGAGTCCCGCTTCCAATGCATCTTCTATGCAAGCATCATTGAGTATGGGTTTGTCTTTAACAGCAACTGTGATGTTCACGTCATAATCTAGGAGTTTTTTTATGAGTAGTCTGTCGAATATTATTTCACCTGTATTATCCGCAAGATAGAGCACTTTTTTGGATTTTTTTAGATCATCTTCGAGTATGTTGGTATGGTTGACTTCTAAAGGGGAATGGAGGGATTCTATAACAACTTTTTCATGGTTGAAGTCGAGTCCAAGGGCTCCGAAGTCTATTATGTTACCTGTTATGGCCACTTTCACGAAATCTTCGAGGTTTTCATTATCTTTTAGGAATTTTCTGACTATTGGTAGGAAATTCTGAGCGATCTTGTTACATCTTTTCTTTTCATAGGCATAGGGGTCATTGTTTCCTGTCATCTCTTTGATGAGCCTGTGGATAGTGGTGCCTATTTCATTGGATATTGCGCCTTCCTTGAATTTGGAATCGAGTAAATTTATTATCTTTTTCATTATTTTGAATTTTAGTTTTTCATCATCTATTGCAAGATCCAATGCTTCCCTTGCCTGCCTTAGAAAACACGGAGCGCATTCATAGTACACTCTCATGGTATTATCCACCATATATGACCCTAATAACTTCTATAATGTCGCCATCATTTACTTGTTCTTCTTCAACTACTATCTCACCATTTTTTTTAACTACAACCGCTTCTAGGGGGATTTTAAAATCTTTGAGAACATCTTTGATTGTTAATTTTTCCCTGATTTTCATTGTTTTTTTCTCGTCATCTATTATGAGAGTGAATTTCATCTTTTAACCTCCCTATCTCTTTTAGGAGGGTGCAAGTTTTGCATAGGTCCCGGGCAGCTGGCTGACCACACCTTATACACTCTCTTAGTATGGATTCCCCTTTAAGTTCTTTTTTAAGGGCATTTCTGATTTTTTCATGACCTCTTAGGGTGGAGTATAGTATGGTGGGATGGTCTTTTGATAGTCCGGTTAGTATTGTGCCTATTTTTTTCCTGAAGGAAGTTTTTCGGTATGGGCATTCTTCTAGGTGGACTTTTAAGCCCTTTGCCATTACATATGCTGTGACCTCTTTTTCTGGGATTTCCCTGAGTGGTTTGATTTTAGTTACAAATTTTTGTGAATAGGTTGCAGGGCCTATCCTGGTGAGGTTTTCTATGTTTCCTTCTAGGTAGTTCATTACTATTGCTTGGACTTCGTCGTCAAGATTGTGTCCGGTTGCTATTTTATCTGCTCCAAGTTTTTTGGCTTCCTTGTTAAGTATCCATCTTCTGAGCACTCCGCAGTATGTGCATGCTTTTCTTGGGGGTTTTGATGCCATTATTTCGTCTATTGTTATTTTGAAGTGTTCTTTGAATGAGAATATGTGTTGTGGTATTCCAAGTTTTTTGCAAGTTTCTGAGGCGTATTCTATTCCTTTTTCGCGGTAGTCTTTTATACCTTCGTCTATTGTTATTGCCTCGAGTTCTATTATGTTTCTTTCTGCGAGTATTGATAGTATATCTAGTACTGTTGTGCTGTCTTTTCCACCTGAAAGGGCGACCAGTACTTTATCACCTTTTTTTATCAGTTCGTATTTTTTTATGTCCTTGAGGACTTTTTTTTGGATTGTTTCAATGAAGCATTTTTTGCATAGGTGTTGTCCTGAATATCTTCTATGGATGATAACATTTTCTGAGCCACATTTTGTACATGACATTATTCATTGCTCTCCAGAATAGTTCATAGTTTAAATGGTTTTCTGAAAAGTTCAAGATCTTGTCTGTAATCTTTTCCTGTGATGAGTGCTATTTCGGCTTTTTGTAATTCGGCTCCTAGGTATGCTGCATGTTCTAGGCGGGTTACAAGGTTCCTTTTTATGATTTCTTCATATAATTTTTTGGCATTATCTGATACTAGTGCGATTTGTGCTTCCATGTTTTTGTAGTGTATCACTTTTATTTTACCATCTTCTACTAGTATTTTGAAACTTCCTGCTTTATCTTGTGTGAATTTGATCCCACCATGTGCTTCGAGTATTGGGACTTTTATTTTTTCTTTTATTTTTTCATGCTTTCTTTTGTCCTTGAAGATTATGAGGTCTATACCTAGGTTTTTGGGGATTGATTTTCTATTTTTTGCAAGAAACATCATGCGTGATGCTACTGCGAGTTCGTATGTGCTGCCTTTGTTTTTCCCACTTACTTCTGGTGTGAAGAGTATGCCGGCGCCTAATTCCATGCCCATGCCTGCGAGTAGGGCGTTCACTCCTGTTGAATCCACATCTATGAGTTCTGCTACATTACCCGCGCCAAAGAATATTGGTTCCGGGTTTCTTGAAGTGTATTCTTTACAGGCTTTTATTGAATCCACGATACTTTTACTGTTGACAGGATCTAGGATAGGGTCTGGGATGATATCTATACCTTTACATTTTCTCTTTAGAGATTCTAAAGATTCCACTCTTTCCTTGGCTGTTTCAGGTATCCAACCTCCAGTATAATCTGTGGGGAGTATAACTGCTGGTATGTTTCTTTCTTTTAAAAGTGGTAATAATTCCTCGTAGTTTCCATGATCAAGGCTTAGAACTAGCTGTGCACCGGCTTTAACAGCTGTTTCTATTTCATCAGGGTTTAGAGTGTCAATACTCACTGGGAGGTTGCCAGCCACCTTTTTCACTGTTTTTATAATTTCTGGTATTCTTTTTGATAAGTTTTCGCCTGGTATTGTCCTGATATCTATTATGTCAGCCCCATTTTTCACGAGATATCTAACTTGCTTTATTAATTCTTCTTTTTTTAGGAATGGCGCCTTTGCAACTTCTGCCAAGACCCTCATTGGAAAGTCTCTTCCAACAGGGAGATCACCTACAAGGATGTTTTCTTCTTTTTTAAGTAATTTCTCACGTTTTTCTTCATCCTCTTCAAAATCTTTTATAAACTTAAGGGCTCTTTTCCGCTGTTCTTCTTCTATGAGCCTGTCAGCGGCTTTCTTGGGTGATAATTTCAATTTGTCCAAAAGATCAAGTACTATTGGGAGGTCAGCAGCATCTGTAGGCCCCTTATATGTGGGTATTCCTGTCTCCTTTGTTATTATGCTAGCATCCTTGGGTATTAGGCCTGGTATGAGTATAAGGTCTAGTTCCGAGATGATAGTATCATCTAAGTTTTTTATTTCATTTATTATTTGACGGGGGGTTAGAAAAGCTGCTATGAGTATGTCTGCGATATGGACGTGTACATCATGCTTTTTAGTAGATGAAGCTTTTATTACGAGTTCTCCTGCGAGTTTTCCTGTGATTATAAGAACCTTCATTTTATCCCTCATTGATTTATAAAATTTGACCATCATGTATATATACTAAAATTTTATAATGATTAACAATGAAAAATTGGAGGTAGACCATGATCGAAATCCGATTTCATGGACGCGGCGGACAAGGTGCCGTCACAGCAGCAGAAATCCTCGCAAAAGCCGCATTCGAGGATGGGAAGTACTCACAAGCTTTTCCATTCTTTGGTGTGGAAAGAAGAGGCGCCCCCGTCATGGCCTTCACAAGACTAGATGAAAAACCCATAAGAAGAAGACATCAAATTTACAACCCTGACTATGTTGTCGTATTAGATGACGGACTCCTAGAAGTCGTTGACGTATTCGCAGGACTAAAAACCAACGGTGCAGTCATAATAAACACGAGAGAAGAACCCCAAACACCTCCAGGAGCCAAAAAATATACCATCGACGCTACAGGCATAGCATTAGAAATCCTAGGCCGACCCATTGTAAACACAACAATGCTCGGAGCATTCGCAGGCGCGACAGAAGAAGTAACAATAGATGCTATCATAAAGATAATCAAAGAAACATTCCCCGGCAAAATCGGGGAAAAGAACGCCGAGGCTGCTAAGAAAGCCTATGAAAACATAAAAAGGTGAATATAAATGGAAATTGGAGCCACCGTAAAAGAACCCGGAAGCACGCGAAAAAACAAAACAGGCAGCTGGAGAACTTTCAAACCAATCCTTGACAAAGAAAAGTGTATAGAATGCGACAACTGCGTATTATTCTGTCCAGACGCATGCATAAGCCCAGAATATGAAATAGATTATGATTACTGCAAAGGATGCGGGATATGCGCAGAAGAATGTCCCGTAGAAGCAATAAAAATGGAAAGAGAAAGATAACCAGGGTGAAAAAATGACACTAAAAATAATATCAACAAATCGGGCAGTCGCAGAGGCCGTGAAACTCGCCAAACCAGACGTCATACCCGTTTATCCAATAACACCACAAACCTCCATATCAGAATACCTAGCACAATTCGTAGCCAACGGAGAACTAGAAGCCGAATACATACGAGTAGAATCAGAACACAGCGCCATGAGCGCATGCATAGGAGCATCAGCAGCCGGTGTAAGAGTATTCACAGCAACATCATCCCAAGGACTAGCACTAATGCACGAAATGCTATTCGCAGCAGCAGGCCTCAGAAACCCCATCGTAATGGCAAACGCCAACAGATCACTCTCAGCCCCCCTAAGCATATGGAACGATCACCAAGACTCCATAGCAGAAAGAGACTCAGGCTGGATACAAGTATATGTCGAAAGCGCACAAGAAGCCTTTGACTCCATACTCATATCATATAAAGTATCAGAAAACAAGAAGGTACTCCTACCCAGCATGGTCTGCCTAGACGGGTTCATATTAACACACACAGTAGAACCAGTTGAAATACTCCCAGAAGAAGAAATAGACAACTTCCTACCAGAGTACAAACCAGAACATGCAATATTAGACCCAGAAAATCCAATGTCTCTCGGAACATTCACAGACCCAAACTATTACATGGAAGCAAGATACCAAATCGAAGAAGCCACACAAAGATCTAAAAAAATCATAGAAAAGGTTAACAAAGAATTCAACGAAACATTCAACCGCAAATACAACTTCATCGAAGAATACCGATGTGAAGATGCGGATATCGTGCTCGTGGCAATGGGATCCCTCTGCAGCACCCTAAAAGAATTAGTCGATGAATTCAGAAAAGAAGGTAAAAAAGTCGGCCTACTCAAAGTAAGAGTCTACAGACCATTCCCAGCAAAAGAAATTTATAATGCAATTAAAGACGCTGATAAAATAGCAGTCCTTGATAAAGACATCACATTTAGCATGGGAGGAGCACTCTACACAGATATGAGGGCTAAAATACGCGACAAAGAAATTTACAATTTCATCCTAGGATTAGGAGGACGCGACATAACACCCCAAAATGTTAAGGAGATTGTGGAGAAAACAGAAAAACCAGAAAAGGACATCACATGGATCGGATTAAAGGAGGGATCCTAAATGGAAATCCCCAAAGAAGAACTCCTCGCCCCAGGCCACCGTGGCTGCGCAGGATGCGGCGCAACCCTAGGCGTGAGATTAGCACTAAAAGCCCTCGGCAAAAATACAATAGCAGTTTCAGCAACCGGCTGCCTAGAAGTTATCACCACACCCTACCCAGAGACAGCATGGGAAATACCATGGATACACGTAGCATTTGAAAATGCAGCCGCAGTTGCCTCAGGCATAGAAAGAGCCCTAAAAGCCAAAGGCAAAAAGGACATAAACGTGGTTGCATTCGCAGGTGATGGTGGAACAGCAGACATAGGCATGCAAGCCCTCTCAGGGGCAATGGAAAGAGGCCATAACATCATCTACATTTGTTACGATAACGAAGCATACATGAACACGGGAATACAAAGAAGTGGAGCAACACCCTATGGCGCATCAACCACAACATCACCACCAGGTAAAAAGAGCTTCGGCGAAGACAGGCCCAAAAAGAACATGCCATTCATCATGGCAGCCCATGGGGTACCATATGTGGCAACAGCATCAATATCATACCCAGAAGATTTCATGAAAAAAGTTAAAAAGGCAAAGGAGACAGAAGGACCAGCATACATACACTTACATCAACCATGCACAACAGGATGGGGATTCGACCCATCAAAGACTATAGAAATCGGAAGACTTGCAGTAGAAACAGGTGCTTGGCTATTATATGAGATAGAAGAAGGAGAATTCAGGGTTACTTATAGGCCAATACAGCGTAGACCAGTCACAGAATATTTAGATGCCCAGAGAAGATTCAAACATTTAAAAGACGAAGAGAAGGCCAAAATACAAGAGTATATAGACAAGATATGTGCAGAGCTCAGAATATAGAGTGGAGGATAAAAAGTTGAAAAAGATCTTGAGCCAACCAGAATTATGTGACGGTTGCAGAGACTGCGAAGAAGCCTGTGAAGAGCTCTATGGGGCTCCTAGGATAATAATACGTGAAATAAATGGGACATATTATCCTATAATATGTCAACAGTGCGAGGACGCCCCATGTAAGGCAATATGCCCTACTGAAGCAATCAATGAAACCATAGACTTTGAAAGATGTATAGGCTGCGGACTCTGCATGATAGTATGCCCATTCGGCGCCATAGTACTATCAGAGAGAAAAGCCCACAAATGTAACCAATGCCCAAAACTAGACACGCCAGCTTGCATAAAAGCTTGCTCCAAAAGAGCCTTATCTATAGTAGACGCTGAAAAACTAAAACTCGAAAAACAAGAAAAACACATAGCAAAAATGGCAAGAACCGCAAAACCAAAATTTGACATACTAGAATTGGTCTCAAAAAGCAAAAAAGCCGAGGAGAAACTAAAATAGGGGGGCTAACATTGCGAGAGTTAATCTTAAGCCCAGAATTATGCGATGAATGCGTAAAATGTGAAAGAATATGCCCAAGGAATGCTATCCGCTTATTAAATGGCGTGCCAATCTTTTGTATGCACTGCGCCCCAGAAAAAGCCCCCTGTCTCAACATCTGCCCAGAAAACGCCATAATAGAAAAAGAAGGAGCCATTATAATCGATGAAGAAAAATGTGTAGGCTGCGGTTTATGCCGAGACGCTTGTCCCATAGGCGCAATTTACATGGATGAACATGGAACTCCGCGTAAATGTGACCTATGTATAGAATATGATAAACCACTTTGTATCTCAATCTGTCCCACAGGAGCTTTAATAGAAAGTTCAGAGGATCTATTATCCACCAAGAGGGATAAACTAGCAACCGAACTTAAAAAGATCAAGGACTTAATCCAATTATAGACGCTAGGAGGATCCTATGATCAGCCAAGGAATGGTCAAGGAAACAGTATGCCAACTTTTCAAAAAAGCCACCACTACACTGCCCAGGGATGTTGAATCAGCCCTCAGAAGAGCCTTCAGAGAAGAAAAGGATGAAATAGCATTATTAAACTTGAAGGCAATCCTAGAAAATATAAAGATCGCCAAGGAAAAAAGGATACCAATATGCCAGGATACAGGACTCCCTATAGTATTCGTGAAAATGGGTAATGTTAGAGTTGAAAAACTTTATGATGGGATCATAGAAGGAGTTAGAATGGCGACATCACAGATCCCACTAAGGCCTAATGTTGTGGATCCTATCTCAAGGGAGAATACTGGGGATAACACTGGTAAAATGATCCCACAGATAGACTTAGAATTAGTAGATACCGATTCTCTCGAAATAACGGTTATGCCAAAGGGTTTTGGTTCAGAGAATAACAACAGGCTAAGAATGGGACTGCCCAGTGAAGGCCTTGAAGGTATTAAAGATTTCGTGGTTGAAACAGTGATTAGAGCCGGTGGCAAACCATGCCCACCCATAATAGTCGGGATAGGTGTTGGCGGATCTTCAGATCTCGCGTTAAAGCTTGCCAAAAGAGCTTTACTTAAAAAAATTGGGGAACGAAACGAAGACGATAAAATAGCAGAACTGGAAGAAAGCATACTCGAGGAAATAAATAGGAGTGGTATAGGCCCAATGGGACTTGGTGGTAAAACAACCGCATTAGATGTTAAGATAGAAACTGCTCACACCCATACCGCAGGATTACCTATTGGTGTCTGCATACAATGTTGGGCTTCAAGACATGCCACCGCCATATTAAAGCCATGAAAATACAGTAGGGGGGAACAGTCGCCCCCCTTCTTTTTATAATTTTTTAATGGATTTCCAATCCTATGGTTTTTCACATGTTATCATGAATATTGTCCTGTCAGCTATGCTCACAGCCCTGTCAGCCACTCTTTCAAGGAATCTTGCTATGAATAATAGATTTACAAGATAATTAATGGCTTCTTTATCTTTGAACATACTAATCGTTACATGTTCTAGTGTTTGGTCGAATAAGTCATCCACTTTGTCATCGTCGTGTCTGAGTTCTTTTGCCATTTCTATGTTTTGATCAAGGAATGAATATATCCCCTTAGAGAGCATCATCTGGACAAAATCTGCCATGTGCATGAGATCTTCTAGGGGTTTTTTGGGTATTTCCTCATCTTTTATATTCTCAGAATATTCTGCTATATCAGCTGCGAGATACCCTATCCTTTTAAGATGGCTTCCAACTTTTATACAAGCCTCTATAAATCTCAGATCCTTTGCAACTGGCTGTTCAGCAGCTATCAAACTTATACATTTCCTTTCAAGGTTAAATACCATATCATCTATCTCTTTACTGGCTGAGATCACTTCCTCCTTTCTCTTTTTGTCGAAATCGAATAAGAGGTTTGTAGACTTTTTATGTGTTTCAAGGGTTTTCTGGGCTACTTTTTCCACATCTTTCCTCAAATCTTTTAACCTTTTTCTGAAAAGTATTCTTGGATATTTCTTCTCCATAATATTCCTCCTAGAAACCGAAAAAATTATCCAAATCTACCAGTTATGTATTCTTCTGTCCTCTTATCTTTTGGTTCTACAAAAATCCTCTCTGTCAAACCACTTTCGACGATCTCACCATTTAAAAAGAACGCAGTATACTTTGAGACCCTTGTAGCCTGTTGCATATTATGTGTTACTATTATTATAGTGAAGTCGCGCTTTAGTTTGTGTATCAAGTCTTCAATTTTAGTGGTTGAAATAGGATCTAACGCAGAACATGGTTCATCCATTAATATCACCTCTGGTTCTATAGCTATCGTCCTTGCAATGCACAGACGTTGTTGTTGCCCCCCTGAAAGGCTGAGAGCTGTCTGATCTAATTTATCTTTAACTTCATCCCAAAGCGCAGCTGCCTTTAAACTTTCCACAACCCTATTCTCTATCACTTCCTTGTCAGTTATCCCATGGACACGGAGACCATATGCAACATTTTCAAATACAGATTTTGGGAATGGATTCGGCTTTTGGAAAACCATACCAACCTTTTTTCTTAACTCAACCACATCTACGTCAGGATCATAAATGTCTTTCCCATCTAAATAAACATGACCTTCATGACGGAAACCAGGTATAACATCATTCATCCTATTAAGTGTCCTTATAAAAGTTGATTTACCGCAACCAGATGGGCCTATAAGAGCTGTCACAGTATTCTTAGGTATCTTCAAATTCACATCTTTTAAGATGTGGTCTTCACCAAAGTAAACGTTTAAATCTTCAACTTCAATCCTGTACATGATCATCGCCCCATAATTTTCTTCCGATACCTTTCAACAAGAGTATTGGTAGTGACTGTAATAATAAGGACCATTATCACGAGGACAGCTGCAGTCCCATAAGCGTTTTTAAGGGAAAGTCCCTCTGTGGCAAGCACATATAAGTGTAATGGAAGAGGCCTCCCAGGGTCGAAGATGGAAATTGGCATTGAAAGAGCGGATCCAACGACAAACATTACCGCAGCAGCCTCTGATATGGCTCTGGCCATCCCCAATATTATTCCCGTGACTATCCCCGGCATTGCTGCGGGTATCACAACCCTGTAGATTGTTTCCCAATTAGTAGCGCCTAATGCCCAGCTTGCTTCCCTGTAGGATCTTGGCACGCTCTCAATAGATACTACGGCCACTTGGAATATTGTGGGTAAAGCCATAAGTGCGAGTACAAGACCTCCTGAAAGGAGGGACCATCCAAGTCCGAGGAATATAACAAAGAATGATAATCCAAATAATCCGAAGACTATTGAGGGTATTGATGCTAATGTTTCAGCACCAAATTTTATGAGCTTAACTATCTGCGTTTCACCAGCATATTCTGCCATGTAAACTGCAGCCCCAATACCAAGTGGTGTTGCGATTAAAACCGCTAATAGTGTCACATAGATGCTTGAGACTATCATTGGGGCTATACCACCAGCTCTGCCAGAATCTATGGGCTCTGACAGTAAGAATTCGAGGTTAACTGCTGGCAAACCTTTGATGAGTATGTAGCCTATGATCACTATGAGTATTATTATTGTGAATATCCCAGAAGCCCATAGTATTCCATTCATTATCTTCTGGGTGGTTTTGGGTGAAATAAGCCTAAGTGACATTTTAATCACCCTATAGGTAGCCTCCTCCGACTACTATTTTTTTCTTGTAGTGGAAGTAGTTGGCGATTACCAGCAATATCATGATGACTATGAATAATATTACGGCTGTTCCAAAGAGTGCGCTATAATGTAATCCTGTTGCGTATCCCATCTCAAGGGCTATGTTTGATGTTAATGCCCTTACAGGATCCAATATTGAACTTGGGATCTGTGCCACGTTACCTGCTACCATTATAACTGCTAGTGTTTCACCGATGGCTCTTCCCATCGCGAGGATAATAGACGTAATTATACCTGGTATTGCAGCCGGGACTATTACATATCTTATTGTCTGCCAATGGGTTGCTCCTAGGGCGAGTGACGCTTCCTTGTATTCCAATGGAACCGATTTGATCGCATCCTCTGATACACTTATTATTGTGGGCATTATCATGATGGCAAGTATTAATGAGGCTGTGAGTATGCCGAAGCCTGTGCCCCCAATATGTGTCCTTACAAGGGGTACTAGGACTATGAGTCCAAAGAATCCGTATACGACAGATGGTATGGCTGCTAGTGTTTCAATGACTGGTTTGAGGATTCTTCTCATGAATTGTGGTGCTATTTCCGCCATGAAAATTGCGCATAAAAATGAGAAGGGAACTGCAATGGCGAGTGAGAGGAAAGTAATACATAATGATCCTACTATCATTGTAAATACGCCATATTCTCCATCTGAAGGGGCCCATTCCCAACCGAATATGAAATGTATAAAACCATAGTCTTGGAATATTGGTATGGCTTCTCTGAAGATGAAAAGTACTATTAGTAATATTATTATTATTATTGAGAATATTGCGGTTAGGAAAAGTCCTTTTTCAATTAACATTTCTCTTGTCCTACTTATCATGGTATGCCCCTCACAATTTAGTCATCATCTGAAACATTTGCTATTGCAGGTACAATTCTTTCACTTCTTATTATGTTCTGTCCTTCTGGTGAAAAAACCCACTTTATGAAGTCCTTCACGACACCGGTCGGTTCGCCCTTTGTAAGGAATATGAATGGAACGACAAGTGGGTATGATCCATCGGCGACTGTTTTCTCAGATGGTTGGACACCATCAATTTTGAGGGCTTTTACATCATCGCTCATATGGGACATTGAAACAAAACCTATAGCATATGGGTCTTGTTTAACTGCTTGTTTAACTGATTCTGTGGATCCTTGAACTATTGCATCCTTTCTTATTTTAGTATCTTTCATTACTAGGCTCTGGAATGAACTTCTGGTCCCTGATCCTTCTTCCCGGACTATGACATGTATTTCGGCGTCTGGGCCTCCTACTTCCTTCCAGTTTCGTATTTTTCCACTGAATATGTCTCTAAGTTGTTCTTTTGTCAAGTCGTTTATGGGGTTTTCTTTGTTCACTGCTATCACTATACCATCTTTCCCGATAACATATTCTCTTAAACCATCCTTTTCTTCGGGTTTAAGGGATTTTGAACTTGTACCTATATCCACAACACCCTGTTGGGCTGTTCTGATGCCCATACCAGATCCTCCGCCTTGTATGTTTATTTTAACGTCCGGGTGTTTTTTCATGTATTCAGCTGCAAGTTTTTCAGCCACTGGCTGTACAGATGTTGAACCTGCTATCTCGATTCTCTCATAATGGACGCCTGGTCTTAATAATAGGTAGATTAAGATGACAAATATGAGTATTATCCCCCCTTTCCATTTTATATCCAAGTGTATCACCCTGAGAAATATTATTTCCTCTAAAATAATTTTCCTTAATTAGTATATTAATCTTTCATCTCAAGGGGGGTTCTAAAAAAAGAGAAAGTGGGGGGGTTGTATTCTATTGTTTGGCTGGGACTACTTTCTCAGATTTTACTATTGCTTGTCCTTCTGGGCTTAGGACCCAATCAATGAAATCCTTCACTACGCCAGTTGGTTCGCCTTTTGTAAGGAATAGGAATGGTCTCTGGAGTTTGTATGATCCATCAGCCACTGTTTTCTCTGATGGTATTATACCATCAATTTCAAGTGCTTTAACGGTGTCATCAAGGTTAGCAAGTGATATAAAACCGATGGCATTGGGGTCTTGCTTAACTGCTTGCTTAACTGCCTCTGTGGAACTTTCTACGATTGCATCCTTTCTTATTTTAGCTTCTTTTCCCATTACGATTTCTTCAAATGCTTTGCGTGTTCCTGAACCTTCTTCCCTTGTTATAACTGTTATCTTGGCATCTGGGCCTCCTACTTCATTCCAGTTTGATATTTTTCCACTGAATATGTCTCTGACTTGTTCTGTTGTAAGACCTTGGATTTTATTTTGTTTATTCACAATTACAACTATACCGTCTTTGCCTATGAGGTATACTTTAAGGCCTTTCTTTTCGTCTTCTTTTAAATCTTTGGATGATGTGCCTATGTCTGCTGTTCCTTGTTGTGCTTGTGTGATGCCTACGCTTGATCCTCCGCCTTGTACGTTTATTTTAACGTCCGGGTGTTTTTTCATGTATTCAGCTGCAAGTTTTTCAGCCACTGGCTGTACAGATGTCGAACCTACTATGTCGATCCTTTTTTCTCCACCTTGGCCGCCTAGGACTACTATGGCCCCTATTATTATAATTATGGCGACTATTATCCCTAAAATTGTTTTGGTGTCCATTTTTCCTCACCGATTTTTAAGTTAGTTGCAAACCTATTTAAATTTTACTATTGGTGAATTATATTTCACATTTTATGAACTAAATTAGTTGGTGATGCGATTTTGTTCATGTTATAGGAATAAAACTACACTAAAAGTATAAAATTTAAATATGATGACATATAAGGCTGGTATGGTGGATAGCTATGATAACAGAAAAATCCTTAAAAGAAATTTTTAAGGTTAATATTTGTCGCTGGAAGACAGCCATAACCCTCATCGAAAAAGATTGTATAATTACACGCGGTTATTTAATAGAAGATTTGATTGAAAATTATTCTTTCGCTGAAGTCATATTCCTACTATTAATGGGCGAGTTACCATCTAAAAATAAATCCAAAATGCTTAATGCCATATTGGTATCCTTCTGCGATCATGGTGTTACACCACCAAGCACACAAGTCGCCCGCCTCACCAGATCAACGGGTTCATCTCTAAACACTTCTCTAGCCGCTGGTTTATTAGCCTTCGGCGAAAACCACGCTGGAGCCATAGAAAAGGCTATGAAATTATTCCAAGAAACCATAAATTCATGTAAATCCCACAAAGATATACCAGTATTAGCAGAAAAAATCGTAGAAGAACACCTAGAAAAGGGAAAGAAAATACCTGGTTACGGTCACAGATACCACCACAAAGACCCCAGAGCAACGAAAATATTAAAAATAGGAAAAGAACTAAAATGCACAGGACCACACACAGAATTAGCAAAAGAAATAGAAAAAATACTATACAATTCCAAAAAAATACACCTAAATATCGATGGAGCCAACGCAGCAATACTATCAGACATAGGATTCCACTGGAGCACAGGAACTGGAATATTCATGATAGGAAGATTACCAGGACTAATAGCCCACATAAACGAAGAAGCACAAGAAAAACCATTCAGAAAAACCTTAAAGCTCGAAGAAATACAATATCATGGAAAAAAACCAAAGAAAAAGTTGCAAAATCAAAAAATCAACTTTAGCGTGCCATCTGGTATATCAACCCAAAAAAACTTCTAGAATAAATAGGAACGCCTTAACCAGTTCATGACCAAAATCCTTGAGAAATTATAGCCTCCTGAACCTCTCGGGAGTAGTTGTCCGTGGAATATTCATATAGAATTCAACTGCAGTATCCACGATCTCCACAGAAATATCTCCTATTCTCTCAAAGGTCTTAACTATCCTTGAAAGCGAAATATAATATGTTGAACGCTCTTTCTTATCAAAAGAGGTTTCAGCCATCTGAGTAGCAATACAATTAAGCGCTTTTCTCTGTATCCTATGCATCTCCTTCTCAAGTTTCATAACATCATCTCTAAGTTCCAATTTTTCATTAAGGAAAGCTTTCATAGCCTTTTTAACCATTCTAACAGCAGTTTCATACATCCTACGAAGATAATCCATAATCTCAGGATCTACAGGATACGCCTCCTTAACCGTGAAATTGGCTATTATACCTGAATGGTCACCTATACGTTCAAGATCATATGCTATCTCAGTGAACACCACAGCCCTCCCAAACTCAGAATATGGATTCATAGCAATTGCAGTATCAACTGAAGACCTGATCTTCTCATGCATATGATTAGTAACATAATCCATCCTAAGAGCTTCATCTGCAAGCTCTTTATCATAATCGGCAAGAGCTTGAAATGACTTTTCAAGCTGCTTACAAACATGCCCCGCCATATCCCTCAAAAGCTCCTTAATGAAAAAACTTCCAGCATACTCCCTTGAAGTCACCTCCTCGCCAAAAACATCTGCAAATTCCTCAAATCTTTGAAGATCAACCATATAAGCCCTCTTAACAACACCCTTCCTTATAAGCGGCCTAAGTAATTTAGTAACATAACGCCGTGTAATCCCCAACTTTTTAGCGATCTCATCCTGCGTGGAAGGATTTTCATATAATATCACATCAATTATAGCCTTAAGGGTAGCGTTCCTCCGGGACATTTCCACCTCATCCCATTATAATTGCTTATCCTCAGTTATTATAATTATAGACTCATTAAGTATAACAGCTATTACATAAAGTAGAATTGTGATGACAATAACCGAGATCAGAACATCAAACTGATAAAATATTAGACTATAAAGTTTCACAATGGAAGAATTCACATCCACAAATCCCCTTAAAAGGAGTAATAGGCCAGCGAATACAAGCAGGTACCCATGGGATTTCTTTATCTCATCTGACCTCAAGAGAGGATATAATCCCATTATGAGAAGGCCAAGGCCCATTGACCTGAAAAGATTCCAATGGGTTACACCCTCTAAAAGATAAATTATACTCTCCGATCTCCAATAAAAATTGGCTAGGAAGTTTATAACTTCTATTATGAGTATAATCATAAGTGGGATTGTAAAAACTATCTTATCCTCTACTATCTGCGTTTTAACATTCTCTAGGGGCTCTCTAAGGTAATGAGATAAGAGTTGATAGAGCATTGACCCTAAAACAGCACCTAATGCAGTTCCACCCACCCCAAGCTTTTGGGTGGTGAACGCCACTATTCCCGATATTACACCCGCCATTATTATATCAAACGCCTTAGACAATTCCATCACCAAAAAAATGTTATTTCTCCATAAACTCTTATCCATGAAAGAATCAAACCATCTACAAAGCCTTAGGGGGGATTTGAACCCCCGACCTCTGCCTTACCAAGGCAGCGCTCTACCACTGAGCTACTAAGGCCAAAATAAGTATAGGTCTAATGCAGGGGAAGGGATTTGAACCCTCGAAGGCCTGCGCCAGAGGATCTTAAGTCCTCCCCCTTTGGCCGCTCGGGCACCCCTGCATGGTAATTAATAAATAGTAAAAAACTGGTATATTAAGTTAACGGTTAAGTTAATGATTAAAATGATACCCCTCCAGCCCTTAACAGTTCCAATAAAAGATATTTTATAAGTAAAGTCAAATATGATTCCTAATCAACACATCCTGTTAAAATAATCGCTTTTGGCACTCTCTAATGGGGGGAAAATAAAATTAAAGGTGGTTGATTGAGGTTACTAGATAAATGTGGGTGTTGCGGCGCTTGTGTAAATGTATGCCCATATGACATCCTAGAAATGGAAAAGATCGTTATAATAAATGGGGAATGTAGGGAATGCGGTACTTGCAGTATAGTATGTCCAGTGGACGCCATACAAAAATAAAAGGTGAAGATCGTGAAATATGATCTCATAGTAGTTGGGGGTAGAGTAGCCGGGTCCATATCTTCGTTTTACGCTTCAAAGGAGGGTCTCAAGGTTCTCATGATAGAAAAAAACCCTGAAATAGGCACGCCAGTACAATGTGCCGGGGGAGTTAGTGATACCTTCTTTAAATCCATGAAAATAAACCCATCACCAAAATTCACTTGTACTAGGATCAGAGGCGCATGTATCCATGCACCCTCTGGTGCAAGTTTCCTAACCAGAGACCCTATAATAACAGGTTATATTGTTGAAAGAAAAGTATTTGACAAACACCTTGCCATTTTATCAGCTGAACAAGGAACCGATATAATGCTCAATACCACAGCAAAAGATCTAATAATCAAAGATGGTAAAATTACTGGTGTGATAGCTAAAAAGGATGGTCAAAGGTTTGATATCCGTTCAGAGATCGTTATAGCTGCAGATGGGATCCAATCAAAAATTGCCAGAAAAGCCGGCCTCGATACAAGGTTTAAAGTGGATGAAATCTGCTCATGCGCCCAGTCAGAGATGGTAGGTGTTAACGTTAAAAATGATATAATGGAATTCTATCTCGGAAACAAAATAGCACCCGGCGGTTACTTTTGGATATTCCCAAAGGGCGAAGAAAGGGCGAACATTGGCGTGGGAATACGTAGAAAAGAATGTAATATGAAAAGCGCACAATATTATCTCAAAAAATTCACATCAAAATTGAATGCAACTGAAATAGAATTCAATATAGGAGCCGTGCCCATTGGAGGGCCTGTTAAAAGAACCTATACTGATGGTCTGCTCGTAGTAGGTGACGCCGCAGGACAAGTAGACCCATTAACCGGCGGAGGCATACACATAGCCGCAGAATGCGCGAAAATAGCTGCTGAAACCGCATCAGATGCCATAGAAGAAGGTAGAACTGATGCAGAGTTCCTAAAAGTGTATGAGAAAAGATGGTATAAAAAAGTTGGAGCCAATATTAAAAGATCCCTCAAGTATCGGAAAATACTTAATAAACTAACCGACGAAGATTTAAATAACCTGGTGGAATCACTAAAAGGAAAAGAATTAAATCTAGATTCCAAGATTCCACTTTTTAGACTCGTGAAAGATTACCCTAATATCCTCAAACTCCTCAAAGAAATACTATGATATGGTGATAAACTTGTTAAAAAATTATAAAATTATATTAGTATGTATTCTAGCCTTTATCATAAGACTCATACCAAGTAGGAATTTTGCATTCCCTGGTAACGATGCATACATCCACCATGACATTGTAATGAGACTGGCCACAAAAGGCATAGGCATACTTTCAAAAAATCCCACTTCCCTACTAGGACTTAAACCATACGCTTACCCACCACTCTACCATATACTAGGACTCCTCATGTATAAGATCTTTAACAGTCAACTTGTATTCTTTATTTTACCACCACTTCTTGCGATATTAACTATACTCATATTCTATAAGATTGCATGGGAGATCTTCGAAAATGAGAGAGATTCAATCCTCTCCGCCTTTTTATTCTCAATAGTACCATCATTCGTGGCCAGAACATCAGTATTCATACCGGAATCCTTGGGAATCCTATTATTCACAATAATACTCTACCTACTCATAAAATATGTTAAAAGCATTCCTGGATACTCTGATATTGATAATTTCAGTCTAGGAAGATTCTTCAAGGTATTTAAAGGCAATCCTAAGTATATTATAATAGCCCTTTTAATATTATCAATGTACTTATTCACCCATAGAGGATGGGTATTCCTCGCCATAACTGTCCTAATATTAATTTTAACATTCCTAATACCCTCTTTTAAAAAGAGACCAATAGAAGTTTCCATCTTATTCTTCCTTGCAGCTGTTGGTATTCTAGAATTCACATTATTCACCGCCCGTTTACAAACACAACCAGTTACAATACTCGGATTCCCAAAATGGATGGGCTTGATCCAGCTCATATTCGGATTATATGGTGCATTATTTTTCATGAAATCAAAGAATCCCATTTACAAGTTTATACTTTTATGGTTCGCAGTATTCGCGATAGTAGGAACATATTCTTTCAGATTCCGGGACCCTTATGCGGCGATACCACTATCTTTGATGGCTGGTTACGGGCTCTCACAGGCTATTATAAGATTGGATAATGTGAAAATACCAGATTATAGGATACTTAAGAAGAATATCACACCATATATAAGATTATTTGTTATTTCAATCTTTCTGATCATCCCAATCGCACAAGGGAGTGTGATAGCTTATCTAAATGTTATAAGTCCTACACCGGAGCAGATAGAAGCCTTTGAGTGGATAGAGAAAAACACAGCACCCGATTCTGTGTTCTTGGCGACAATGGACGATGCTTACCTCCTTATAGGTAACACGCACAGGAAGGATGTTCTACTATGGAAGACGATCTACCAGGGCATGATGGGGAACCCACCCACATTGAAAGAGAAAGAGATGAGCGAAATGGAAGTAAAAACAATGTTCACCACTTCACAGCCCAATGAGGCATACTATTTCATCGAAAAAAATAACATAACATACATTTACATTGGAAAAACCATGCATCAACAAGGCTTGGGTTTATATCTCCCCACAGACACCCACTTCAAAACCCTTCTCGTCACAGGAGACGTCGCAGTATATCAATACATCCCAAAGCCCCCCATAGAAGGGAATAAATCCAAAATAAACTTTACCGGAGACCCAGAATATGAAAAGATAACACATTTCATAGAAAAATTCTGGAACGGATACTCTTACTCAGAGATTGGAGAATACACTCCAATAGAATATGATCCCGCCAGAGACTTGGAATTTGGAAGCACATTTAAAGGCTGCTACGACTCCAATGCCATGATAGCAGCCCTATATGACAAACTAGCCGCGAAAACAGGGAACACACAATTTAAAGAAAGATCTGATTATCTGATCAAATGGCTGGAATATAAACAGATGGAAAACGGCTCATTCCCAGGGGGCATGCCACCAGCAGAATACACTATAACAACAGCCCAGACAATCTATCCCCTAAAAGACCTAAAAACAAATGAAACTGAAAAAATAACAAATAAAGGGTTGCAATTTATCGAAAACCAAATAAATAATGAGGATATTAAAATAGCAGCCAACAAAGAATCATCACAATTTATAGGACCAGATTACCTGAAACTTAAAACAGAATCCCAAGTAGGTGGAATGAAACCAGACAAAGAAATCATATATAATGTAATTGAAAAACAAAGAGGAGACGGATCTTGGACTTCCGCACCATATGAAAACATCGAAATACTTAAAGGATTAACCCTATACTACCTTGCAACAAATGATACAAAAGCTTTAAAATCGATCCAAGAGGGTTCAAAATGGCTTAAAGCTAATCAAGAGTATGATGGCAAATTTAAAGGTGACGGAGACCCGGAAATATATTCCATAGGGCATTACGCCGATGCAATCCTAGTATATTATGTAGCAGGGGACAAAGAAGCCATGGAAAAAACCCTCAATTACACCTTAAAAAAGAACATTGAAAATGATCCAATACCACTAAAATCCTACCTAACACTATTCTGGGATCTTAAAATAATATACAACGAGGACACAGCCCTAGAATTATCATCAAAGATACTATAAACATATAAAAGCAATGGAATACACCCATTACACCCCATATTTGAAGTTTCCGCACACCTTCTTAATTATTCTTCTTATTTTGGCCAAGAAACTGGGAAAATAACAAAAATCTATAATATATTCATATTCTAAGGCAAAACAAAATATATTTATATACAAAATATATTTATATGTTTTAAGAAAAGAATTAAGGTGAGGTATAAAGGGATAAGGGGTACGAGGTGCAAAAGAAATGTTTAATATACTATTATTCACACTCCAAGATTTTTTGAAAAAACCATTAAACATTTAAATGCCATTTCGAGTTCCATAACCTCACAAAGCTTCATTGGACCATACATGGAATCTAAGAATATTAAACATATAACCGGGACAACTCTAATATTATTTCTAGTGGAGACTAACACTTGGGGTGGATATCTTTGAATGAAATCATAGCAATACCAATCGCCGCAGTTCTAGCATGGCTAAACTTCGTTATAATAGACATATGGATGGGCTTACCCGAAGCCCCAGGTGTCAGAGGCGCGAAGGCGATCGGCGAATCCATAGAAAAAAGAGGGGGGGATCTAGGCGGAGGCTACTTTAAAGGCAACATCGTATGCTCCCCAGACGCCTCAGCCGGCACTCTACTAGCATCTTGTGGCTACTATGGATTCGGGGGCCCAGAAGGTGGTCTGATCGCCGCATTATTCGTCTACTTCGGGAATAGAATGTGCGCAGATCCTGGATACGCTGGGACAACAGGGGCCCTAACCATAACCTTCATAATATGGGTCGCCTCACATTTTGGTATCACAGCAAATTACTTTATAGTAGGTATAACCATCGCCATACTAACAATCCAAGGCTTGTATCATCCTCTATCATCCAAACTAATCGGTAAAATAGCTAGAAAAATGAATAGAAAGGTCATCAAATAGTGGTGGAAATGATAGAAGAGACAATTATTTCATGTATAATAATATATATGGTTTTAAGACTCTTCATAACCCAGAATAGGCTAGAAAGGATGCCATACCTCAACGTTATAAATTTCGGGGTTGCTGCGGTTATAACACTCAAAAATCCATCACCACTGGGCGCTATAACATCCATGGTATATTTTATACTCGCAACTGTAGGCGCCAATGCAATAGCATTCACCATAAGTAAGGTAAAGGAGATAGAACAATGAACATCGAATTCGTATATGCTGCGGCCATCCTAATGATAGTCGGAGCACTAGGAGGCGTGCTCCAAACAAGGCCCATAGACAAGTTCCTCATGTTAGCAGTGTTAGGTGATGGTCTAATTAGTATCGTGGCAACCTTCGGCTACCTTGACGTGGCTATGGCATCTTCATTCATGACCTTTGTAGGGATAATCATAATGATGATAGGATTGGTTAGAGTACTTGAAATCAGAAAAATGCGAGGCGAAGTAGGATGATCTCAGCCACCGGGACACTCCCACTAATATCATTCTACCTGGGATTAACTCTACTATTAATCGGAGGTTTGGGTGTTGTATTCGGGCCTAAAACCTCCGAAGAGCCCATAGTTAGGATAATAAACCTCACAGTCCCTTCTACTGGTGTAGCATTAATCTTTTTAAGTTATAATTATACCCTTGCAATGTTAACATTTCTAAGTGTGAACCCGATCCTCTATATCATAATGATAAGGGCTATTATAAGATTGGAAGAAATGGGGGGCTCTATAAGTTGATAGGGAGGATCTTAAATCTGTTAGCCGAGCCTAGGGTTGTCCCTAAGATATTTGCATTCGCAATAGCAGTAGTATTAATTTTTAGTTTGCCTCTTCCATTTCATCTCAACCCTGAACAAGTCTATCCTAAACCCCCACCTCAACTCCAGATAGAGTTGGCCAAGAAAAATGTTGATGTGAGTTATAATCTCGCACCTTATAATCGTGGCGGATTACCAGTAGATCCCAATAATAGGGGTATAGTGAGATCACAGTACAAAAGCCCATATGAGGGGTGGATAACAGCCTATCTAACCCCATTCTCCCAGTGGATGAGGGATGTTTCATATCACCTAGGCACCACTATCGTAGCGCATCCTGGGGGGATCCTAGATGAAATCCTCTATTATACAAGGGGATTAGACACGATACTCGAATCATCCATATTATTCACAGCATTTACTATAGCCTCTTGGGTTATATTAAATAGGACAAGAAAAATGACGGGAGAATAATAAAATGGATCCTCTTTCAATAGTCCCTAATGTCGTGCCTCAGATAATCGTAAACTTTTATCCCATAGCGATCATAATCGCCATCTTAACAGCCGCCATAGGACTTTCAGGGGTTATAATAGAGAGAGATGACTTCCAAAAGATCCTGATAATCCAGATAGTCACCTATGCCATGCTGATAATCGTGGCAGCTGTAGGGACTGACTTAGCCGAAGCACTCATCCTCCCAGGGTTAGTTGTATCACTAGCAGAGATACTAGCAGTAACAGAAGTGTTAATATTCAGAGAATATACAAAAAGAGGAACCAGCTACCCAAGATTGAAAAAATATAAACCTATCGACATGGAAGTTTTAAAAACAGCCATCCCCATGACCTCACTCCTCTGTGTTGTATATGGTACGATACTAACAGGTTTTACAGGGGGAGCTGTCGCAGGGGCTGGTATACTCATCTACCTGTTCATAGGAGAACCCAAGGGCTTATCAACTGATTTCTGGGAGGAAATGTCAGGAGTTTCAGGGTTAGCATGGTGCTTATGGCTTCTAGGATTCCTATTATATTTCTTAAACCCCAGATTATGGCTTGTGGCACTATTCATGTCAGGTGGCGGGATCATAATCAAAGTAGCCTTGAAATTCGGACTTCTAGGAATACTAAATCGGGAGGAATTCAATAAATAAGGGCGGTCAAGGTTATGAATGAAATAACAAATTTAAACGGTCCAATAATAGGACACATCCCATTCATGGACATAGTATTATATATAAGCCCATTTTCACTAGCCTTAGTTGCGGTTATAGTGGCTTTCACAATATTCCTAGCACTAAGCAAGCCAGAATTAAGATCAGTAGCAAGATTCGGAGAAGACATAGTAAGAACGACAACTGTAGAGAAAAAAGAGGCCAGGTTCAGGAGATTCATGACAATACTCTGTGGTATAGCATTAACAGGCGTGGTTACCACAGGAGACTTGTTCAATTTCGCACTATTCGTATCATTAACTGGCATCACAAACATGGGCATATTCGCAGGAGTGAAAGACACCCACGTCCTTGATGCAACATTCCATTATGGCCTCGTACTCATGATCTGTAGCCTACCACTCTTCGGTGGAGTGGCCATGATACTAGCAAACACAGGCACCCTGAGCATGGGCATCCTCGCAAACATCCCAACAAACCCTATATTGAATATGAGCCGGACATTACTCTTAATAGGGGCTATAGGAGAAGGTGCATTGGCACCATTATTCGCAACCAAAGTAGAAATGATAAGAGCAAAGGGAGCCCCCTATATAAATATGATGCATTTAAGCTCCCTAATGGTCTTCACAAGGGTAATAGAAGTCCTATTAATCCTGGGGTGATCCTCAATGAAAAAAAATACAAAAAATAGTATACTCGCAACAGTCACCAGCCTACCCATCATACTTGGACTTATAATACCACCCCCATTAGTTGTTTCAATCGTAATTTTAACCGTTTTCATCCCACTATCAGCATATTATATCGGCCTCGTGTTAATGGCCCGTGCAAAGACCAAGAAAGAGGAAAAAGAACGTACAAAGATAACATTCACAGGTTACTAATCTGGTGATAAAGATGGCATATCTATCCACAGTCAACTTACCTTACATGTTATTAGAGATAATCACAGCATTCATAATAGGAGGATTATTATTAGGACTCCAAAGGAAGGTTATAGCGAGGATCCAGGGCAGACCAGGACCGCCCATAATACAACATCTACTACACACATTCAAATTTTATATAAAAGAGCTTTCGATCCCTAGAACCTCGAGCATGCCATTATATGTGGCGATAGTAATGGCATTAGATGGTCTATGGGTTCTTGCACTCATCATAGGCCCAATACTACATGGTCCACTCGGTATCGTAATATTATGCTATGCTATACATAAGGTTTCAGAGCATGGTATAGGCCTAGCTTCTGGGTCCCCTTATACAAAAATGGGAAGTTGTAGGGCAGTTCTTTCTGCTACTGCTGAAATGCCCCTAATAGCGGTCATGGCACTAGTATACTTCAAAACCCACACCCTTATACTGTCTGATATAATCAATTATCAGATCATCCACGGCCCCCTTATCATGCAATTACCGTTATGTGCATTGGCTGTGTTCATATTACTAGTTTCAAAGGCCCCTTATAGTCCATTCGGGATTGTATGGGGTAAGGATATAGTTTCAGGTTATAAGACAGAGCATTTTGGGGTTATAAGGGGTGTTCTGATGATGGGTGAAATCCTAGGCTACTTCGTACTCCTATGGTGCTTTTTAACCCTCTTCCTTGGGGGTATAATAAACACGTCACTAGACTATATCATAGGGATGACAATCATTACAATCGTCCTAGGATTTATCGTTGCCTTGACACCGATGGTGGCACCATATCACTCTGTGATGATACAATGGATATTCGCAGTACTGGCCCTCGTAAATGCCGTCCTTGTGTGAGGTGTAAATAATGGAAAGATCATATATAGTATTGTCACTGGCAATGATCGGCATTCTTATCATGGTAATGGTTGCAGCTAGTATCATGCAATTAAGGATTGCAATACTAGCTGTTATAATATTCACATTATTAGTTTCATTTTTCTTCCTAGGTGAAAGGGTGGAAAAGATTGAGACCATAGCATTCTGGTTTGTTATCATCATGTTCATAATCACAGCAGCCTTCATATCCAAGGGGGGAGGCTTCTAAGATGGCATACTTCACATACCTTCCACATTTGCTCATGTTCACCATTGGGATGCTGATAGGGTTAGAGGTAAGTTATAAGTGGCACAGTGAACCATTCGTAAGAAAAAGGATAGAACCCATACCACTCATACTCGCTTTAATCGGGGGCGGGCTTATGATCATCTACGCACCCATCGGATTATTCTTCATAGGTTTTGTGATGGGGATGAGACCAGGATATGGTGTCTATGAGAGCATAATAGGGATCCTATTTGCATTAATACTATGGGTGACCCTATGACCGACAAGACAATAAAAAAGATAAAACTATGGAAACTTGAAAGTTACGCCTACAAAAACCAGGTGCTGAAAACGCTCTCAGAAGCCTTGAAGATCCCAATAGAAAAAGTGGAGGAATTATTAGCCAAAAACTTGGACATGGCAAGGATAGAATCATCCCACTCATCAATGGAACAAGCAATACTTTTCAGACTTGAAAAACAAATAGAACTAGACCTAGGACTAGACTACCTAGACCATCTAGAACTCTTGGATAAAGAACAACTCAAAGCCATAAAAGAAGAAATCATAAAAAGATTAGAAATTTCTGGGAAACTAGAAATAGACCCAGAAGAGTATAAAAAACTGATAGAAAAGGCCAGGAAGAAGATAATAAAAATCCTAGAGGGGAGTGGATGATAAAAGACTTCATAAGGAAAAGATCCATTCACGTTTGCCTAATCTGCACTGGAGGATGCAACGGATGCGACATAGAAGTAGCCGCACTCCTATCAAAAAGATACGACCTCGAACAATACGGCATATATTATCATAACAACCCACGTGAATGCGACGCCTTACTAGTCACTGGACACGTGGCAAAACAATGGCAAGAAAAACTCATAGAATTATACAACAAAGTCCCAGAACCGAAAGCAGTGCTTGCAATAGGAGCATGCGCCCTAACAGGGGGCATATTCCAACAAGAATCCGACAAAACAGGGGCCCCAGTAAGCAATTTCATACCAGTAGATGCTGAAGTCCCAGGATGCCCGCCAAGACCGGCCGAGATAGCCACAGCCATACTAAAATACGTGCCAGGAGTCTTGGCCAGCTATTCAAAATAATCCACAAGAGGGATGATAATGAGTTATATACCCATAGGGCCGATCCACCCAGGGATAAAAGAACCATTAAGAATAAAACTCAAAACAGAAGGAGAACGTGTAGTAGCCGCCGAAGTAGACTTAGGCTATTTCTATCGTGGCGCAGAACAGATAGCCAAGGGCAAACCTTGGCAGAAAGTAGTCTACCTTTCAGAGAGGATCTGCGGCATATGCTCCCACTTCCACCCCGTAACATTCATAGAGGGCCTAGAAAAAATTGCAGAGTGCGAACCCCCACTCAGAGCACAATACCTCCGGGTAATAGTAGGTGAACTCAACCGTATACAAAGCCACCTAATTGCCAATGCCATATACTTCCTGGCAATAGAACACGAAACCCTCGGAATATACTTACTAAACATCCGAGAAAAAATAATGGACCTTACAGAAATGATAACAGGAAACAGAGTGCACTACGCCTGGAACGTAGTCGGCGGAGTGCGAATGGACATCAAAGAAAACCAAATCAAGAAAATATTAGAAAACTTGGATATAGTGGAACCAGCAGTATACAGATACCGTAAAATGTTCAAAACCGGAGCATTCCTAGGCCTAAGATCCAAGGACATAGGAAAAATGACCAGAGAAGAAGCAATAGATGTAAGGGCAGTAGGACCCATAGCAAGGGGTTCCGGTGTAAAATTCGACTGGAGACAAAAACATCCAACCTTCACAGACTACTTCGATTTCAAACCAGTATGGAGAAAAGAAGGCGACAACTATGCAAGGATAATGGTAAGGTTCGATGAAATACTAGAATCCATAAAAATAATAAGAAGAGCCATCGATGAACTCCCGGAAGGGCCGATAAGGAAAGAGTGCGAAATACCGGAAGGTTCAATTGATAACAGATACGAAGCTCCAAGAGGCGAAGTCACATACATATTCGAAACAGCGAAAAATGGTATCATAAGGGATATAACCATAAGAACCCCCACTATAATGAACCTTGAAGCTTGTGTAAAACATATGTTCAATGATTCGCCTACAATAGCAGATGCAGTCGCCATATACCAGAGTATAGACCCTTGCATTGCCTGCACCGAACGTGTAACAATAATCGATGAAGATGGAAACAAAAAAGATTTCAGGGGTATGAACAACCTTTTAAAAGAACATACCACACAGAAAGGAGAAAATGAGAGGTAAATTATAATGTCCTCTGTAATATGGTACATATACGAATTCGCAAGGAAAAAATGGATCAAAAGATTCCTAGATGCTAAAACAGATCCAGAGATAGCCGAATCGCCATCAAGGTTCAGAGATTTCCCAGAAGTCCAAAAAGAATTATGCATTTCCTGTGGAGCCTGCGTAGCCTCCTGCCCATCCCCAGGGGCGATAAAACTGGTGAGAGACGATGAAATGGAAATGGCCTACCCTGTCATAAACAAATCAGCTTGTATAAGATGCGGATTCTGCGTGGAAGTGTGCCCAACAGAACCAAAAACCCTCAAAACAGGTGAAAACTATCTTATAAAAGAAGAATACAAGATACTACCAAAGGATACCCTCTATGTGATCGATGACTACCTTTGCATACGCTGCGAAAAATGCCTAGAAGCTTGCAAGGTAGGGGCCATCTCATCCCATGACAACATAATCACCATAGACCAGTCAAAATGTGTATCATGTGGAGATTGCATCAACGCATGTCCAATAAAAGGAGCCATAAAAGAAGTCTTTATCACAAACATCGACGAACAAAAAGAGATAATTAACTTATTAGTCGAGAATCTAGAAAAGGCTATAAACTTAGAAGTTGAAAGGGTTAGAAAACTCCCAGACTATGACCCTGACAAGATTATAAAATTGGAATTCCCACTATCCAAAATTATGAAAAAAGCCCTTAAAATACTTCCTGATGAAGAAAAAGTAACCAAGATAGTGGAAAATATAACAGACAGACTTAAGATCAATGTAATAACCTGGGATGAAGACAAATGCAAAGGTTGTAGATTATGCATAGACGAATGCCCCACAGGCGCCCTCAAATACAACGAAGAGAAAGGCATCACCGAAAGAGACCCTGAAAAGTGCCTCAGATGCAGCATATGCTACCAAACATGTCCATTCGGAGTCCCAGGATTATACACTGCAAGATTCCTCCTAAAAGATGATAAAATCCTCATAACCCTAAAACCATCCCAGATAGTTGGAAGGGGCTGATAAAAATTCCAGTAACTGTCGAAAAAACATACAAACCAATAAGGGAAGTAGAAGTCCAATATGAAATAGATGATAAGAAGTGCAAAAAATGCCAGGATAGGCCCTGCCTTAAAGTCTGCCCAGTAGATGCCATACATGAAATACCACCAGATAACCACATCGAAATAGACGAAAAATGTATAGGATGCATACTATGCAGGGAAGCATGCCCATACGATGCCATAAAAATGAAAACCATCCTATCAGAGCCTATAAGAGAACCAACACCTACAATAAACCCGAAACTTTGCCTAAACTGTGGAGCATGCGTTGCAGCTTGTAAAACTGGTGCCATAGAACTCGTAGCCTCTGGTAAAGAGGAAATACACCCAGTGATAGATGAAGAAAAGTGTGTAAGATGTGGTTACTGCGCCCGAGCATGCCCCTCAGAAGCCATAAAATATGGTGAAATCCTACCAAGGGCCGTGGCCACAGGAAAGGCCCTGGTAATAAACCACAACAAGTGCATAGGTTGCATGACATGCACAAGAGTCTGCCCATCCAAAGGGGCGATAAAAGTCGGGAAAGTAAGTAAATTACCCTACATAGACCCTGCATATTGTGCAAGATGCGAAAAATGCATGGACGTATGCCCATCAACCGCCATCAAATACACCACAAGAACCACAGCCATCAGAAAATTTAACAGAATACACACCATGGAAATGGTATCAGAAATTCTCGAAAAAGAAACAGAAAAAGTAGCAGAGGCCACAAGCAGGATAAACTCTATCCTAGAAAATATCGCCGATGAAATAAGCAATAAACATGACGAAAAAAGCTTTGAAATAGATATAACAGATCAGATAAAAGAAAAAATCAAGGAAATCATAGACGGGGACATTGAAATAGATGAAATAGTAGAGATAATCGAAAAGACCAAACCACATAGAGAAATAACAAGTTTAGAGGAGAAATGTATTGGCTGCGGAGCTTGTGTCGATGAATGCCCAGTAAACTGCATAGAACTTGAAATGCCAGCCCCAATTAGCATAGGAGAAGAATGTGTATATTGTGGAAAATGTGTACAAGCTTGTCCAGTAGAGGCAATAACCCTCAAAGAAGAATTCTTCACCATCAAAGATGATAGGATACTATTTACAAGAAGAGAAATCAAGGGGCCAAAGAGTGGAAAGGTCATCCCTGATGATATGATTTGTCAAGCATGCGGTATCTGCGTAAACAAATGCCCAGTAAATGCCCTAAGCCTCAAAAACGATAAAATAATAGTTGACCAGGAAGCTTGTATCAGCTGTGGTGAATGTGAAAAAATATGCACCGTAAACGCCATCAAACTAATCGCAGATTAATGGTGTATAAGAATGGACATAATCTTTAAAAAAAGTAAAGACGCGCTTAAAGAAGACTTACAGGGGAGATACATGGAATTAGAGGCCGTGGAAGGCCAAGGTTTAGATGTTGGAAAATGTGAAATGAAGGGTAAATTCATAACAATCTCCCCAGAATGTATAAGATGTAACCTATGCGCCGAAGAATGTCCAGTGGACGCCATGGCCGATGCAAAATCCACTAGACAGGCTAAAGTGCTTGAAAATTGTGTGAAATGTGAAATATGCGCCCAGACTTGTCCTATAAGATGCATAAATGTGGTTGAGAGCACAGCAACAATAGACGAAGATGTGAAATACCACCTCAAAGACTTGAAAATACCCCACAGAATCCTGAGAATGAAAAACATCAAAATAGACAGTGAAAGATGTAAAGGTTGCGGTACATGCATCAGATTCTGCCCAACAGAAGCTATAAGACTCGAAGATGAAACCGCAACCATAGATACCAGTATATGTATCGGTTGCGGAGCTTGTGCAAATGTATGTGAAGAAGGCGCGATAAAACTTGAAAGAGAACTCGGACCCGTAATAAAAACGAAAGAACTTCTAATAGACCGAGAAGCTTGTGTTGCATGTCAAATATGTGAGGAAAATTGTCCAACAGAAGCTATAAGACTCGAAGACGAGGAACTCATATTCTTAGAGGATAAATGCATATTATGTGAAGTATGCTCTACTAAATGCCCCGTAGGCGCACTAAAATTAAAGAGGTTATCCTATGAAAGTTAAAGAGCTTATGGATAAGAAATTCATAGTAGTAGGCCCAGATGAAGATCTAGATGAAGTATCAGAAAAAATGGAAACACATAAAAGATTCACCATACCTGTAGTAGACGAGAAAAGGAGACTTATAGGATGGATAACATCCCTCAATGTCATCAGGGGCCTTAGGGAGGGTAAAAAGAGGGTGTCAGAGATTATGCACATACCAGAGGAGATTATACACGTACATGAAAATGACCCTGCAAGATTAGCAGTCTTGGAAATCTCAAAACATAAGGTTGTTAACCTGCCTGTATTAGATGATGAAGGTGTCATTGTCGGGATTGTAAGAGCATTGGATATAGTGAAAACACTTTCTAGTTTATATGAGATCAAGGTTTACAAGATCTTTGAAGCCATGTCACAAGAGTTAAAGGGTATAAGTTGGGATGAGCTCATGGAAGCTGCTGCTATAATCACAAGAAGGAGAACAGGAGAAAGGATAACAGCAGAAGAATACGAGGAAAGGATAAAAAAATCAACATTTGGAGAGGCGATTTGGGCGACTGGCGGGCTTGAAAAATTCTTCGTTGGACTTATAGCAATTGGAGAGTTAGTCATAGCTAGAAAGGTTGCAAGGGCTAGGAAATAAACTCATACAATCTACAAGTTACCTATTTTTTCCAAGTTTGAATCATTTATTGCTTGTCCTCTATTCTTTTTTTAGGAAACAAAAAATTGTTATTACCCTCTATATAAATAATACAATCTAGAGTAATACTAGGGGTAATGTTTATATTATATAATGTATATGATAATATCAGAAGAATTAGGAGGTAAGATAGCTTGCATATACCCGATGGTTTCATACCACTTTCCCAGTGCGTCGTCTACTGGATAATAGCACTCGTAGCTTTGTATTTTAGTATTAGATGGGCCGGCAAAAAACTCGATGAAAAGCGAATCCCCCTTTTCGCCGTTTTAGCAGCTGGTATATTCGCGATACAAGCAATGAACGTCCCAATCCCATGGGGTACAAGTGGACACATGGTCGGCGCAGCACTCATTGCCATAATATTCGCAAGTCCATGGGCAGCAGTCCTATTATTATCCATCGTACTTATACTACAAGGTCTAATATTTGGAGACGGTGGAATAACAGCATTAGGGGCTAACATCCTCAACATGGGCATCATCGGAGGATTCGTAGGATACTACCTATTCAAGGGTACAAAGGGCCTAGGAGAAATACCCGCAGTTTTCATAGCAGCATGGGCTTCAATATTCTTGGCAGCTATAGCATGTGCGATAGAAATGTGGATCGCAGGAACATTCCCACTAGATAAAGGACTTGCAATGATGGGATTATACCATGCAGTCATAGGGATCATAGAAGGAGTCCTAACCGTAGTAATAGTACTAGCAGTTCAAAGCGCTCGTCCCGACCTATTCTCATTTAAAGAGTGGGGAAAAGAAAAGGCCGAGGTGTTATCTAAATGAAGAGTCGAGACAAGAAACTAATTGTTGGTGGGGTTATCATAGCCCTCATCATAGCAGTACTAGCACCATTCCTAGCATCTTCAAACCCTGACGGATTAGAAAGTACAGCAGAAAAGGTCATGCCAAATCCAGAGACCGAACCAGTCATAAAATCACCCCTGCCTGATTATACCATACCAGGGCTCGGTAAGGAAGGGGAAGTACTTTCATTAGTCCTTGGCACAATAATAGTTCTAATCATAGCTTATGGGATAAGTGTGGCGCTTAAAACTGGGAAATAACCACCCCCTCCCCCCTTTTTTATTTTTTGAGGTCCTTTTATGGAAAATCTTATAAGCATAGAAAAGGAAACCCTGAAAGAAAGTCCTATCCATAATCTTGATGGGCGCATAAAAATAATAATAAGTCTAATCATAATAGTCTATGCAGTGAGCGCCTCTGATCCCCTCATCCTTTTTATAATGGAGGCTTATCTTCTACTTTTACTATTATTCTCTAGGATACCATTATCTTACACATTAAAGAGACTATTTTTGATATTACCATTTGGAGGTTTCATCGCCTTATTCCAATTATTTATAAAGGCTGGTGACATTATCTGGACCGGACCCCTTGGGGTTCATGTGACAATGCAAGGACTCCTATTCGGCATATTATTATTTGCGAAGATAACTGTTAGCATAACAGCGATAATCCTACTCTCTTCAACAACAACAATGCAGGAGCTTACAAATTCAATGAGGGGAATCGGGATACCACACACATTTATCATGCTTCTCAATCTAACTGTAAGGTATCTGTTCTTTTTCTATGATGAACTTGAGAGGATAAAAAATGCCCAAAAGACCCGATGCTTCGATATATGGAACAAGAACACTGAATACTCATGGAGACTGAAAAAGATAGGGGAAACCATTGCAATGATATTCCTACGTGCTTATGAACAGGGCGAAAAGACTTATCTAAGCATGCTAAGCCGCGGATATTCCCAAGAAAGCCAAATGTACCAAAAAAAATCTCCACTAAAAAGAGCTGACATTCTGTTCATGGTCCTAAATATATCCTTCATAATATTACTCTATTACATCCAAAACTTCCAATTATAAAATTTGTAGGGAAGAACTTCCTACCGGGCATGTGCCGAAAAATATTTATAACATAAAAAATGATAATATGACTTGTCACCCCCTAAATAGTTCTAGAAGCCTACAAAAGGGTTCTAGAAGCCAATACTTACTTCAAAGTCCGCTTATGAGAAAAAAAGCCAGCTTCACATGAAATTTACCATTCAATAGCCAATACTGATATTCAAAGATGTCACTTCTAATTAACAATGAATAATTTTCACTGGATAAAATATTGGTTTTTTTGTAGGCAAAAGCCGGGGTGGCTCAGCTGGTTAGAGCGCACGGCTCATAGGGTAGAATAACTTGCTCTAACCCTTACCTGGGATACCGTGAGGTCGCGGGTTCGAACCCCGCCCCCGGCATAAACTTAAAGCTATCATTCTTCTTTTCTTCAAATGCTTTGATAAATTTTTATAGTAATAGTAAACTAAAGGATAATCATCCTATGATTCTCAGAGATTCCCCCCCATTCATGGGAGGATTAAAGGTGGCATAGATGCCAAGAAGATATGAGGGCTTAACCTATTGGGAGATAATAACTAGACAGATGGGTTTTCTGAAAAAGAATGAACAGTTAAAGCTAAATAAGGGTAGGGTTGCAGTAATTGGATGTGGGGGTATTGGCGGCGCCGCCATTGAAATGCTAGTTAGAATGGGTGTAGGATCACTATCTATCGTAGATAAGGACACCTTCAGCATATCTAATATCAACAGGCAGTTAATGAGTAATTTTCATAATATTGGAAAGCCAAAGGTAACCGTTACCCAAGAAAGGATATGGAAGATAAACCCATTCATTGAAATCGAGACTTTTAATTGTGAAGTTAATGAGGACAATGTAAATACAATCATAGAAAATAGTGATGTTGTGATTGACGCCATGGATAACATCATATCAAGGATCATAGTTAGTAGAGAGTGTAAAAGATCCAAAATACCATTTGTACACGGGGCCGTGCATGCTTCAATGGGCCAAGTGACCGTATTTGGAGATAGGACACCATCCTATGAGGAAGTTTTTAAATTACCTTCAAAGGGTCTTAGATTAACAGATGAAGTTAAAGAGAAAGTTCAGCGCTTAGAAGGTGAAATTCCGCCAGTTATAGGGCCGGTGCCGAATATTGTTGGTTGTATAGAATCATTTGAGGCTTTAAAGCTTTTAACGGGTAAGGGTAGTGTTATATGGGCTCCCAAACTTTTAACCTTTGACCTTTTAAAGGATGACCCCTTTAAGATTGTGGAATTATAACAAAGTATATATAACACTAGGAGGAAATATACTTCCGGTCAATGGAGGTATTCTATGGATGATAAAATCGAAAAAATCATGGAAAAAGTAGAAGAATGCGACATAAAATTCGTCAGACTACAATTCGTAGACATACACGGGGCAGCCAAAAACATGGCCATCCCCCTAATTAGAGCAGACCAACTAGAAGACATAATGAAAGAGGGCATATTATTCGACGGGTCTTCAATCGAAGGCTTCGTAGACATAAACGAAAGCGACCTCGTGTTAAAACCAGAACTAGAAACATTCTCCACACTACCTTGGAGACCAGAGGAAAAAGGTGTATGCAGATTCATATGCGACGTATACTGGCCAGATGGCAAACCATTCGAAGGCGATCCAAGATACGCCCTAAAAAGAGTCCTATCGAAATACGAGAAATTAGGATATGAATATAATGTGGGTCCAGAACCAGAATTTTTCATACTCGATTATGACGATGAAGGGAACATAATACCCCTTGACACAGGCGCGTACTTCGATGTTGAACCAATAGACCAAGGAACAGACTTCAGAAGAAAACTAGTAATGGACTTGGAAGCCTTAGGCTTTGACATTGAAGTAAGCCACCATGAAGTGGCCCCAGGACAACACGAGATCGACTTCAAATTCGACAACGCCTTAAAAACTGCAGATGCTGTTATAACATTCAAACAGGCTATAAAAGCAATAGTAGATAAGATGGGTTACCTTGTAACCTTCATGCCAAAACCATTCTTCGGAGAAAATGGAAGTGGCATGCACTGCCACCAATCACTCTTCAAAGATGGTGAAAACATATTCTACGATCCCGACACTCCCACACAATTATCAGAAACGGCAATGTACTTTATAGGGGGTCTGTTAGAGCATTCCAGAGCATTATCTGCAATATGTGCACCGACAGTCAATTCATATAAGAGATTAGTCCCAGGATATGAAGCCCCTGTGTATATTGCCTATGGTTTCAAAAACAGGTCAACACTTATAAGAATACCTGCATCCCGTGGCAAAGGTACCCGAGTCGAATTCAGAGCACCCGATCCATCATGCAATCCCTATCTTGCATTCGCTGCCATGTTAGAGGCTGGAATGGATGGTGTGAAGAATAAAATAGACCCTGGAGAACCAGTTGAATTCGATGTATTCAAACTAAACCTAAAAGAACTTGAAGAGAGAGGTATAGAAACGTTACCATCAAGTCTGTGGGAAGCATACCATGCACTTGAAGAAGATGATGTCATAAAATCAGCCATTGGAGACCATATCTATGAAAAATTCATGGAAATAAAACATAAAGAATGGGACGAATACAGAATCCAAGTATTCAAATACGAAATAGAAAAGTACCTCAACATCTAACCCCACCACCATTCCACCTTTTTTATAATCTTATTAAGCCTTCCCTTTTGAATGAAAGAGTGGAAAAAATAAATACCAAAAGGGAAAAGATCAAAGAAGGTATCATATCCCAGATAACTCCTCCAACAGATTGACTGGTTGAAAGTTTCACTAATATTACAGTTGGTATAAAATCTAGGAAGGGTCCTAGGAAACCCACATCCATAAAAAGTGGCACAAAAAGTATAAATGTTGCAATGAAAAGTATGATGGTTATCGCGGAATTAGCCTCCTTCGTACTGTCAACCAAACTCGAAACAAACACTCCAACACCCGCAAATCCAAAGGCCATGAAAAGGACCAGCAAAACAATCAAAGGCAAATTATAAAGTGGGACATGGAGCAAACACAAGATAATAATCCATGCCAAACTCTGTAGAATAGAAAATAAAACTACAGGGATTATCTTACCAATTATTATCATGGATGGTGATAGAGGTGCCATAAGAAGCACTTCAAAGGTCTTCCTCTCCTTTTCACCAACAATACTATCAGTAACGATATTACTACCAAGGAAGAAAGGTAAAAAAAGTATAAAAGGTACCATGAAACCATACATAATCCCAACAAAATACGGACTTTCAAGGGCGACCTCCACATGCCTCTCCTCGTTCATCTCAACTATACTAAGCCTAATAGGCTCCTTAACCTTGCTTATTTCCTCACTTGGAAGATTATCAAGGCTCTTCTCTATATTATATGATTCCGCTGCCCTTCGTATCTTCTCAGATAATATAGTGTAGAATATGCTCCCAGCATCTATGTTCACCCTAACATTCCCATCCTCACCCAGATATACCGTAGCTGATGTTTCCGAACCAAGTGCCCTATTCGCGCTTTGAAGATCACTATAATAGACAAGTTTCAAATTTTCTTCCTTCAAATTTTTTTCAAGGATCGTCCCCTTTATATCTTCAGGTGCGCCAACCTTCAAGAATTGACCTCCACCCCACTTATCTATTAACCCTGGGTCTAATGCAATTGAGCTTACACTGGCAAGGGCGAAACTTCCAAGTAGTATAATAACCTGTACAATCACGAGGAATACATAGACCCTATTCGTGAGGATATCATATGCCTCCTTTCTTGATAATGCCACCAATTTCATAGAAAACCCCTTAATAGCCTTAAAACACCTGGACGGGGACCGAATATTATATCATCCTTTTCAAAAAGCCACACCGCCAAACCATAAAAGATCACACTACTAAAAATCAAAATCGAAACCGTTGATACCATATCAAATATTGTTATATTTTCTAAACTTAGAAGCTTTATTATGAGAATTAAGGGGCCTAAACCACTCTTCTGGGAAATATATGCAAGTGCTGGGACTATAAGAAAACCTATAATAATTATATAAGCTAATGTTATACCTATACCAGCTTCCTTGTAATTCTTGGAATAAACAGCAACCAAACTTGTAAATCCCACAACTGGGAATGCGGTTAGAAGAAGAACCAAATATATGATGAGGGCGTTAGGTATTCTAAACCCAACCCATATTATAATCATCCATATAAGTAATTGAACGCCCATTATTATTATAACTGCAAGAGATTTTCCCAGTATAATATGACTCCGGGGGATTGGCATTGCAATAAGTGATTCCCCCGTTTTCCTTTCTTTCTCTCCCGTGATACTGTCAATGATAAGATTCCCAAACATAAACAAAGGCAGGATTAGGAGTATCGCAACCATCACCTTATTCACAAGTTTTAATGGCAGTGACTCACCCACAGCTTCTTCTTTAACATTAACTTGTTCCTTTTTCATGGATGTTATGATCTGGTTGGCTATTTTCCTTGAGGACCTTTCAACCGCACTTTCCACCTCCTCTTTTACAACATTTCTCATTGGAGTTGAATAATCTAGGAATAAGCTTGCATTCAATGGTAGTCCATTGTATTCATCCACAAGTAAAAGTGAATTTTCTCTTGGGGATCTTATACTTGTAGGGTGTATCATAACAGCCTTGGGGTTGAGTTCATCTCTGATGATCCCAGAGGGGTCATTAACATCCAAGGATACGAATTCACCTAGTGAAGGGGTTAATGTGATTTCCTCAGTTGTGTTCATCATCTGGAGTACGCCACTAAAAATGAATATTATTAAGAATAATGTGACTATCTGGAATATGAAGATGAAGAGGAATTTGCGGCTTTTGAATGTGCTTTTGATCTCCCATTTTGTTATAGTCCACATCATGAACCCTTAACCATTTCTATGAAAACATCATCCAGGCTAGTTTCCCTTGTATTCACAGAATAAACATTCTCCCCCAAAATTCCTATAATAGTTGGGATAATACTCCTATTTTTAAATGAAATCTCGAGCCTATTCCCATCCAATCTTATATTCTTCACACCCTCCACTTCTAGAAGGTTTATGTCAACTCTACTAGGGTCGATGAGACTTATCTCCAATGTCAGATCGCCTTTTATCTTCGATTTAAGCTCCCGGGGCGTGCCCACATCTAATATTCTCCCCTGATTCAAAATAGCGACCCTGTCACAGAGGTAGTCAGCTTCTTCCATGTAATGAGTGCAGAGTATCATAGTCTTATCACCTTTGAGTTCCCTTATAAATTCCCTTATAGAAGCTGCTGTGGCCGGGTCGAGGCCCATTGTAGGCTCATCCAATATGAGGATAGGAGGATCATGTACAAGCGCCCTAGCTATCCCAATACGCTGTCTCAACCCCTTAGAGAACGTGTTTATAGGATCATTCGCCCTGTCCTCCATGCCCACAAGTTCCAATAATTCATTAACCCTATCATCGAGAACATCCCCTGGAACCCCATATAATTCACCAAAGTATTTGAGAAGATCTCTTGCTGTGAACCGTTCATAGAGGTTCGGCTCCTCCGGGAGATAGCCTATCATAGACTTAACCTTAATAGGATCATGTGTGACATCTAATCCAGCTACTCTAACCTTACCCTTATCAGGATGTAAAATACAAGCAATTATCCTGATGGCAGTGGTTTTACCAGCCCCATTAGGGCCTATAATACCCAATAACTCGCCCTCATCCACATGGAAACTGATATCATCCAATGCTATTATCTTTCCGAAACTTTTTCTAAGAGATTCCACTTCTATCATGTCAATCTAAACTCTCTGATTTCCACCTAAAAATTATATTCATTAATAAAATATTAATATGATAGGAGAGGATCTTCATGTTTATAAGTGAACTTTTACCAGTGAAAGAAGCCTTCAGATTATTAGATGAAAACCAAAGGCTCACCAGTGAGGAGACCATCGATCTTATCGATGCCCATGGCCGTGTGAACTCTAGGAGATTAATTTCAAAGTTGGATTCACCACCCTTTGATAAGGCTGCCATGGATGGTTATGCTATAAAGGCAAAGGACACATTCCAGGCCAGGGCGGATAATCCTATAACTTTAAAGGTTATAGATTCAATTGGTGCGGGTAAGGTTTCAAATGTTAAACTTAAAGAAGGGGAGGCTGTTAAGATAGCCACTGGCGCCCCAATACCTGAAGGTGCAGATGCTGTGGTCATGGAAGAATACACTTACAAAATAGGGGATAAAATCGAGGTTTTACAGCCCACTAGTCCAGGTGAAAACATCGCGCCAAGAGGAGAGGATGTAAAAGCTGGTGAAACCATACTGGAACCAGGAACTGTTATGCGCCCCCAAGAACTTGCAATCACAGCATCCGCAGGCTATGATACCATTGAAGTTTATAAAAAACCTAGAGTTAAGATTATCATCACAGGCGATGAACTCGTGGAACCCGGGACAAAACCAAGACCAGGAAATATAATAAATTCTAATAAGTATACTCTTAAGGCGCTTGTTGAAAGTGCAAAGGCATCACCGACTGTTGAACATTCACCAGACAATCCTAGAGTGTTGGAGGAAAAGATCGAAGAGAACATTCAAGGATATGATATGATAATAACAACTGGTGGAACCGCCATTAGCAAAGGCGATATCGTAGTGGATACAGTTGACAAGCTTGGCCGGGTCATCTTCCATGGAGTTGCAATGAGACCAGGAAAACCACTAGCTTTTGGTCTGGTAGAGGATAAGCCCGTGTTCATGCTCTCAGGGTATCCTGTGGCTGCTATGGTACAATTTGACATTTTCGTAAGATATTATCTGTTAAGGATGCAGAATATCAACTATGAGCATCAGCTAGTTGAGAGGATATGTCAACGTAAAACCCCATCCAAGCTTGGGCGGACAGATTACATACGTGCATTTACAGATAATAAAATAGTCGAACCGATACTTATAAGTGGGTCGGGGATCATAAAATCAATGGTAAAATCAAACAGTTATATTGTGATAGAAGAAAACAGCGAAGGAATAGATAAAAACTCAAAGTGCAATGTACTCTTATTCAATTCATTCAAAATCTAAGGTGTAAGGGTTATGGATATTCTATTATTCTATGGGATCGTTTTTGTACTCATATGGACTTTAGCATTATTATTCAGGAAAAAATTAAAGATTGAAGTTTATGGACCCCTCCTCATGCGCAAAACAAAGAGGATGAGATGTCTTATTGATAGGATAGCCCAAAGGTATTCTAGATTCTGGAAATGGAGCGTGAATATAGGCATTCCCATAGCCTTCTTTTTCATGTTCTACATGTTATATGCCATCATAGCATCCCTCAAGGACATTTTCGTGCAACCACAAGCATCTTTAATCGTCCCAGGAGTGGATATCCCAGGAAGCCCCCTATTCGTCCCATTATCATATGGACTGATAGGACTAGTAATCGTAATAATAGTGCATGAATTTGCACATGGGATACTGGCAAGGGTCGAAGGGGTGAAAATAAAATCCATTGGCCTACTCTTACTTGCAATAATACCAGGGGCTTTCGTAGAACCAGATGAAGATGATATTAAAAAGTTAAAGAGGCTCCCAAGGCTGAGAATATACGCAGCAGGATCCATCGCAAACCTTATAATAGCATTTTTATGCCTACTCGTATTTGTTGGCATTTCATCCTATGCCGTGCCCTCAACCTTTGAGATAGATGGCGTGCAAATAAAAAGTGTGGTACCAGGGAGTCCAGCCAGTCACGTGCTAAAAGATGGTATGGTGATAAAAAGTATCAATGGCAAGCCTACTAATAATCTGACCAATTATGAGAAGGTTTTAAAGGATATAAAGATTGGGGAAGTTATAACAATACAAACAGATCAAGGTATCTTCAATTTAAAGACCTCAAGAAACCCAAATAATGCAAGCAGACCCTATATTGGTATAAGAAGCACTAATAACTTTGAAGTGAAGGAGCCCATAAAATCGATATGGGGAGATGAAATCCCAACTTTACTCCTCTACCTCCAAGATTTGTTCTTCTGGATTTCAATACTCAATTTCGCAGTGGGGACGGTGAATCTACTACCTGCAAAGCCACTCGACGGGGGTCTAATGTTCGAGGAACTTTTAAAATCCAAACTACCCAATAATTTAGTAGATCATATTGTAAGTTCTGTTTCAGTATTCGTCATCTTAGTATTGGCAATTAGCATAATATGGGGCACAGGCCGGGGCATCCTACTAATGTTCTAAAAAAAGAAAGAAATTAATTGACCAATTTATCTGATTTCGATTTTACGGCCTTCAAGCGGCTCTTTTAACCCTATTTTTATAGTTAGTAGTCCGTTCTCGAATTTAGCCTTCACATCTTCTGGGTTTACTCTATGGGCGAGCGCCCAGCAACCACTGTATCTGAAATTTGCGCCTTTTGCATTTAAACAGAATCCTTGTTCTGTGATTTCAAGGTTTATATTCTCTTTTTTAACTCCTGGCAGCTCTATTGTTATATTGTATTTGCCTTTGGAATGGGTTATGTAAGCTGCTGGGATATATGTAAGTTTCATCATTTTGCCTTCCTTTATTCTTGGGGCTCTAATTTACCTTCTTTTTTGAGTTCTTTTTTGACTTTTGCCCAGATACCATGTTCCTCGTAGAATTCACGGAGTTTTTGCTTGTCTGGGAAGCTTATTGCTTCTCCTTGACAAAGTGTTTCGCAGGTTGTGCAACCAACAACACATTTGTAAGGTTGTGCAACCACTGGCCCGTCCTTGGTCCATTTATAAACATTTTGTCCGCAATTCATGCACATTCCACATTTCAGGCATTTTTCAGGGTCTATGGTAGGATACCATTCTATTTCTTCCCGTGGAACACCTGCAAACCATGCCATGCTATCATCTCCTTTCAAGCGATTTAAAAGCTTTTTTTGCTCTGGCCCGTGGTATGGCCTTTTCTTTTAAATATTCTAATTTTTCAACTATCCTGGGGAGTATTTTTCCTGGAAAGCCTAGTATGGCTTCTTCTGTTTTGATGTCTGTTGCTTCTCTGCATCCGTAGCATCCATAGGTCATGTTAAGTTTTGATTCTAGGAAGGGGATTATTGTCGAATCCACACAGACTGCTTGGAGAACTGCTGTGGAGCTTCTTATCCTTTCACCGCCTAGAAGATTTAGGTATGCTAGGGCTATCCACATGAGTCTTTCTGGAAGATCTTCTACAATGACCACATTGGGTCCTTCATCAACTTTATCGAGGGGGTAAAGATATATTGCATTACAGAATCCCCTTTTTAACTTTTTCATGCCCTGGAACATTTTAGCGCCTGTATCTGGTTTATCAACTATCCCGAAACCAACGAGTCCACGGCCTTCCTCGAGTTTCTTTGGGAGTTCCTTGAATCCGAATACATGTGCTGCTGCCGGACAAGAAATTTCATCTCCTGGGAGCAATACTTCTTCTCCTTTTCTTGCTTTCATGACACCTTGACAATATCTGTGTTTTTTCAATACCTTAGCATTCTCTGGCATCTTATCTTTGATGAATTTAACACCTACTGGTGATGCTTCTAATCCAAGGATAGTACGAAGTCTAGTAGCATCTTCACATACCATAAACTAACTTATAATTTTATACATTTAAATATTTTGATATAATACTCAGTCAAAAAAATAAGATAACAAAGTAAAGTATAATTTCATGTTTCAATGAAAAATTCTACTCGCGTGGGAGACAAAGCATATCAGTAGCTGATGAAAGCTCTCACTTTCCAAGATTATCCAATTACCTTAAAGATAATCATAGCCCACTTAAGAAAGGGGATGCCCCCATCAAGCCAAGCGAATTCCTATCCATTCAAAGGGATATCTGCCAAATAATGGTTCAGTAAACAAAAAAAGTCTTCTACCCTCCATGAGAATATGGTAGACATATACAGAGTGGAACTGACTCGCAAGTCTACTTTTATTGGATTTTACAGAACATTCAACACCAACTGAATAAGAAAAAGGCCATAGAAGTGGTTGAAAATGAGTTCAAAAGACTCAAGTTTCTATTATTTAGTGGAAAATCGCTCTAAACATTCAAATACAAGGCAAGACTATTATTCGCTTTTCAAATTAAAAGGTAGACCATCTAAAAACTAGCCCTCCAACATTGAAGTCACAAAAAACTAGGATGTCAATCGAGCAAATTTTTAAATTAGGGAAAAATCCATCTTTTTTGCTCTGAAGAGTTGAACGAAGAAAATCAGAGAGAGTCAAAAATAGGACGTTTGTTAATTGTCGAACCAAATCTAAAAAAATGAAAGAGATAATTGAAATTGGATGTCTCCTAATATATCACCATGACACACATGTAACTGAACTTTGAATTTTTAACATCTTTTAGTTTTATTCTCATGACTCGTTCATCAGGGTAACTTAGCCTTTCACATATTGCAACTTTTCTCTGGGGATCTACGCCGTTTTTTATTAGGAATGATGCTGTTTCACTAGGATTTTTTGATGGTAATATGATTGTGGGTCTTCCATTGTCAATGACTTTGAGTATTCCATCATCTTTTCTTCCATGTAATGTTAAGATATCTGCATTGTTCCATGGTAGTAATAGTCGGGCCGCGCACAATTGGATTGAACTGATACCAGGGATAACTTGAACATCAACTTCTATATCAAGTTTTTTCATGATTTCATTAACTGGATTTAAGACGCCTGAAAATCCAGGATCCCCTGTTGAAATGATTGAAACCGTCTCGCCTTTAGAAGCTCTTTTAACAGCCTCTTCTAATCTTTCCTTGACATTTTCACCATTAAGTGTTATCTTTTCCTTTTTTTCATCAAATAATTTTAGGACTCTTTCACTTCCAACGACTAGGTCAGATTTTTTAACCGCTTTTTTCGCTGCTGGTGTTACAAAATCTGGTGATCCTGGCCCGGCCCCCACAAGATATAGTACCACTGAAGAAATCCTCCCTTTAATTTTTCATGTGCTAATTTTATATTTAAGCACACATCTTATATTATTTAGGTAAGGGGAAAATAGTTTGGATGAATTTTTTAGTGTGTGGTATGATGATAGAGATTGGGATTACAGGAAAACCTAATGTAGGTAAATCTTCGTTTTTTAATGCAGCTACTCTTTCAAAAGCAGAAGTTGCATCATATCCTTTCACTACTATAGATTCGAACAGGGGAGTGGCATATGTAACTTCACAGTGCCCATGTAAAGAATTCAATATAAAATGTAATCCTAAAAATTCCATTTGTGAAGATGGTGTTCGTTTCATACCCGTCGAACTTATAGATGTTGCTGGTCTCGTTCCAGGAGCCCATGAGGGTAGGGGACTTGGGAATAAGTTCCTTGATGATCTAAGACAAGCTAGTGTTTTTCTCCATGTGGTAGATGCTTCTGGTTCTACCGATGAAGAAGGGAGACCAGTAGAACCGGGGAGTTATGATCCCATCAAGGATGTTGAATTTCTCGAAAAAGAAATTCTTATGTGGCTTTATGGTATAATAGGTAAAAACTGGGATCGATTGATTAGAAAGGCAACCTCTGAGAAGATCGACATGGCAAAGGTTATCTATGAACAACTTTCAGGTGTAGGTGTGAGTGTTGAGGATGTTATCGAAGCTTCAAGAAAGGTTGGAAAAGACTACCATTCATGGAGTAACGAAGATTTGCTTGTATTCGTGGACGAACTTCTCAAAATCGCGAAACCCAGTCTTATAGTTGCAAATAAGGCCGACATGGCATCTGCACGGGAGAACATAGAAAGATTAAAGGAGAAGTATCCTAATGTTGTCCCAACATCTGCAGAGGCTGAATTGGCACTGAAAAGAGCTGCCAAGGCTGGTCTAATAGACTATACGCCAGGTGATGGTGATTTCAAGATATTAGATGAGGGTAAACTCACCAAAAAGCAATTAAGTGCACTTGAATACATAAGAGAAAATGTTTTAAAAGTTTATGGGAGTACAGGTATACAAGAAGCCCTTAACAGGGCAGTGTTCGACCTACTTGACATGATAGTAGTCTACCCAGTAGAGGACGAACATAAATTATCAGACAAAGAAGGTAACATATTACCAGACGCATTTCTCATCCCCAGAGGCTCTAAACCCCGTGACCTCGCATATTTAATACATACTGAAATAGGAGATTCTTTCATGCATGCAATAGATGCCCGGAAAAAAATGAGAATAGCCTCAGACTACAAACTCCAAGATAGAGATATAATAACCATAATATGCAAATAAACCCATAAATAAGAGATGCATTTCAAGTGAAAAATATGAAAATATATCAATTACCTGAAGAAGAAGTCCTAAAAAAATTAAAAACAACAAAAAATGGTCTAAGCCATTCAGAGGCCGAAAAACGCCTAAAAAAATATGGGCCCAACAAATTAAAAGAAGTTAAAAAGAAACCTATTATATTCAATTTCCTAGAGAACCTATACAATATCCTAGCCCTGATTTTATGGGCTGCTAGTTTCCTTGCCTTTATATCAGGCACTCCACAGTTAGGAGTTGCCATAATCTCCGTTATTATCATCAATGCCATTTTCAGCTTCTGGCAAGAATATGAAGCCGAAAAAGCAGCCGAGGCCCTTAAAGAGATTCTACCCTTAAAAGCAAAGGTTATAAGGGACGGTGAAGAATTCGAAACATTGGCCGAGAACATTGTCCCAGGAGACCTTTTAATCCTAGAAGAAGGGGATAATGTACCAGCAGATGCTAGGCTCATCGAAGCACACGAACTAAAAGTTGACAATTCAACACTAACCGGAGAATCCAAGCCAGTGCGAAAAGTATCCCATCCAGTAGAAGAATATGACAATTATGTCGAAACACCCAACCTAATATTTGCTGGTACAAGCATAACCGCGGGTTCCGGCAAAGCAATAGTATACCGCACCGGTGAAAATACAGAATTTAGTAAAATAGCCGAATTAACACAAGAAGTTAAAGAAGAACCAAGTCCCTTGCAAAAACAAATAGCAGGTGTTGCAAGGATAATAGCAATCATCGCAATCATAATGGGCATAATACTATTCATAGTCAACCTCTACATTATAAGGTTACCACCTAGTTTAGCATTTATTTTCGCAATCGGGCTAATGGTGGCTAACGTGCCCGAAGGATTGCTTCCAACTGTTACATTGTCCCTCGCGACTTCTGCTCGCAAAATGGTAAAAGATAACGCTCTCATAAAAAGATTATCCAGTGTCGAAACCCTTGGCTCCACCACCATAATATGCACAGATAAAACAGGCACATTAACCCGTAATGAGATGACAGTACGCAAAGTATGGGTACCCTACAAGATAATCGATGTAACAGGAACAGGCTATGAACCGAAAGGAAAATTTATATGGGATGGTAAATCCCTCACCCACAAGGATATGCGCGAAATAAAACTGCTTATGAGGGCAGCATCATTCTGTAATGACGCTAAACTAATACAAGATGGTGGTGAATGGCACATTATAGGAGATCCTACAGAAGCTGCGTTACTAGTAGCCGCCAAGAAGATAGGCTTTGACCGCGACCAAGAAATGAAGAAGATTCCAAGAATAACAGAACTCCCATTTGACTCCAAGAGGAAAATGATGACATCAATACACCAGAAACCTCATAAAAAAGTCGCATATGTGAAAGGCGCCCCAAAAAGAATAATCTCTCTCTCAAAATGGATATCAGTTGATGGAAAACCAGAACCACTAACCACCGAAAAAAGAAAAGAAATATTAAAAATCCATGACGAACTCGCATCTCAAGGCTTCAGAATGCTTGCAATGGCCTACAGAGACCTTCCAGACCAACTAGAAGATTACAAACCAGATAATGTCGAAAAAGATCTTATACTAGTAGGGATGACAGCACTCCAAGACCCTCCACGTGAAAATGTTAAAGAAGCTGTTAGAGAATGTCAAAGGGCAGGTATCAAGATAATCATGATAACCGGCGATTATGGTCTAACAGCAGCAGCAATAGCAAAGGAGATAGGGATAATCCCAGATGAAAACTACCATATAATAAAAGGGAAAGAATTGGACAAAATGTCAGATGACGAACTTAGAGATCTCCTAAAAAGAGAAAGTAATATAATATTCGCAAGAACCGTCCCAGGACATAAAATGCGCATAGCAAAGGTCCTAGAAGGCGAAGGAGAAGTAGTAGCAATGACAGGAGACGGAGTTAACGACGCCCCAGCCCTTAAAAAAGCCGATATAGGTGTTGCGATGGGAAGCGGGACTGACGTGGCCAAAGAAGCTGCTGACATGGTTTTAATAGATGATAACTTCGCCACTATAGTAAAAGCGGTTAAAGAGGGACGGACCATCTACGAGAACATTAGAAAATTTATAACCTACATTTTTTCACATGAAACCGCTGAAATAGTACCATTCATCCTAATGGTCTTGCTTGGAATACCACTCCCAATTACTGTAATGCAAATACTTGCAATAGACCTTGGAACAGACACTTTACCCGCACTGGCACTCGGCAGAAGCCCCCCTGAAGCCGATGTTATGGACAAACCTCCAAGACCACCCCATGAACGACTCCTGAATCTACCAGTTATACTCCGCGGATACTTGTTCATCGGGGCTATAGAGGCCATTCTTGTAATGTCAGGCTACTTTTGGGTGCTCTATAACGGTGGCTGGACACTGGGAAAACCATTAGCCTTTACTAACCCGTTATACCTTAAGGCCACTACAATGGTTTTCGCGGGTATAGTCATGGCCCAGGTAGGTAATCTTTTAACATGTCAGACTATGAAATCATCAGTTTTTGAAATAGGCTTATTCAAGAATCGTTGGATAATCTGGGGAATACTATTCGAGCTTATAATATTATTATCCATAGTTTATGTTCCTCAACTCCAGCCTATTTTTGGAACCGCACCCCTCGGATTCAATGAATGGGCATACTTAATGTCATTCATCCCCATAGTTTTTATAGCAGATGAAGCCCGAAAGGCAGTTTCCCGACATTTATAATTCATGAGAAAGATCACCTTTGGGCAAGATGTTCATATGTCATTTTTTTAGCCAATTTTTGCTATTGTGCACCCCCATGACAAAAATAGCAACAATTGAAGAGGGTAATAATAAGGATGAGAACATGAAAGTGTAAAACATCTGATATAGGGAGCTAAGGGATTATAGGAAGGTTTATCGAAGGTCTTCGTAAACGCTTTTTGCTTGTCGTATTTTTTATTTTAGCCATTTTCTTTTAAAATTGTTTATGAAAAGGACTATTTAATTTTTTTCTTGTTGAAAAACCCCCATAGAACAGTAACCTTTATATACTTGTTTTGTTTTATAGGGGGATTATGGTGTTATCATGAAGAGAGTATTATATTTGGGTGTTTTCTTGGCATTTTTACTAGTGCTGGTCAACAGCGCCTCAGCAGCCCAATTAACATACAATGAAGTTTCAAACGCTTCAAAAATAATAGCTGACAAAGCGTCAAAAACAGGCCA